>CANRKW010000030.1 GCA_947631345.1 uncultured Bacilli bacterium
CAAGCACTTGTTTCAAATTCATATATTGAAGGTTCTTACACAGAGACATACCCTGATATTACTATGGATGAAATGGGATTAAAAAAATTATTTAAACAGTTCTCTTTTCCAGGAGGAATATCCAGCCACGCTGCTCCAGAAACTCCAGGAAGCATAAATGAAGGAGGAGAATTAGGCTATAGTTTAGCTCATGCCTACGGGGCAGTTTTAGATAACAAAGACTTAATTGCCGCCTGTGTAATTGGAGATGGAGAAGCAGAAACAGGTCCATTATCTGCGTCTTGGCACATAAACAAATTGATTAACCCAAAAACAGATGGAATAGTTTTACCAATATTACACTTAAATGGCTATAAAATTGCAAATCCAACAATTTTGAGTAGAATACCAGATGATGAACTTCTAGCATTATTTAAAGGATATGGATACAAACCATACATAGTAGAAGAAAATAGCATAACAAATATTCATCAAAAAATGGCAAACACATTAGATGAAATAGTAGAATACATAAAGAAAATAAAAAAAGAAGCACAAACTCACACATTTAGACCACTTTACCCTATGTTAATACTTAAAACACCAAAAGGATGGACAGGTCCAAAAGAAGTAGAAGGCACATACAAAAGCCATCAAGTACCTATAATAGTTAATAAAGAAAATGAAGTTAATTTAAAAGAATTAGAAAGTTGGCTAAAAAGTTATAAGCCAAATGAACTATTTAACAAAGACGGAAGCATAAAAAAAGAAATCCTAGAACTTTGTCCAAAAGGAACAAAAAGGATGACCGCAAATCCAATTACAAATGGTGGCCTACTTTTAAAAGAATTAGAAACCCCTAATTTATTAGATTATGAAGTCAAAATAAAGAAAAGAGGCAACACTGAAAGAGAAAGTATGAGGGAGTTAGGTAGATATATAAGTGACTTAATTGTATTAAATGAAAAAAATAAAAATTATAGAATTTTTGGCCCAGATGAAGCATTATCTAATAGATTAAACTACATATTTGATGTTACAAAAAAACAATGGGGAACAAAAATAACAAAAACAGACGATTTATTAGGAAGAAATGGAAGAGTAATTGATAGCATTTTATCAGAACACATCTGTGAAGGTATGCTAGAAGGTTACATCCTTACTGGAAGACATGGATTTATTCATAGTTATGAAGCATTTATAAGAATAGTTGATTCAATGATAAGTCAACATGCAAAATGGCTAAAAGTATCAAAAGACCTACCTTGGAGAAAAGACATAAGTTCACTAAATATTATACTATCAAGCCACGTTTGGCAACAAGATCATAATGGATATACTCACCAAAACCCAGGCTTAATAAATCATATTCTTCCAAACAAATCAGACATAGTTAGAATATACCTACCATTTGATACAAACACATTAATAAGCACATTTGACCACATAACAAAAACAAAAAACTACATAAATTTAGTTGTAGCATCTAAACATAAAAGACCAGAATGGCTTACAATGGAAGAAGCAATCGAACACTGCAAAAAAGGTGTCGACATCCTAAAATGGGCAAGTACAAATGATGGAAAAAATCCAGATGTAGTATTAGCCTGTGCAGGAGATACACCAACTTTAGAAGTATTAGCTGCTTCATCAATTTTAAAAGATAAACTTCCAAATTTAAAAATTAGAGTAGTAAACGTAGTAGACTTAATGAAATTACAAAGTAACACTCTTCATCCCCATGGCTTAACAGATGAAGAATATAACAAAATATTCACAAAAAACACACCAATAATATTTGCTTTTCATGGATACCCTAATGTAATACATGAACTAACTTACAATAGAGAAAATAAAGAACTACACGTAAGAGGCTACATAGAAGAAGGAACAATAACAACACCATTTGATATGAGAGTCCAAAACAAAATAGACAGATATCATTTAATTCTAGATGTATTAAAATATGTTCCAAAATTAAAAAAAGAAACTAGCCTTAAAGAATATTGCGAAAAAATGTTAGAACACCATCATGATTA
Organism: uncultured Bacilli bacterium; assembly: GCA_947631345.1. Next base: position 2,019 of record CANRKW010000030.1, read on the forward strand.
CATAAGAAAATACGGAAAAGAAATAAAAGAAGTAAGAGAATTTAAATGGCTTTAAAGAATATTCCTATTAATTAGGGATATTCTTTTTAAAAACAAACTAGAAGATGATGACTATGATATAGATTGATTTATATTGGTAAAACAACTATATTAAATGTCAAACATAATAAAGAATATGGATTTCTAACTAATTTAGGCACTTTAATAGGTGTCTTTTATTAATTTTAAGTTTTACTTTTATTAAAAATATGTTATTATATTGGAAAAAAGAGGTAATTTATGGAAGTTTATGAAAAACTAACTAAACAAATATTTGAAACTAAATATTTAAGTACAGAAAATTCGTGGCGCTATAGGCCGATTATGAGAATTTTTTATATGCACTATGAGAAACTTGAATATTGGCTTTATAAAGAAGACGTATATAATGAACTAAAAGATAATAAATTATTTAATGAATATACAATTGAAGAATGTGAAAGAGATTTAGAAACTTTAACTGAGTGGTATAGTTTGTCAAAAATGCAAGATACAAAGAATGCTACTTCTATAGAAGAATTTAAAAATAAAAAATTTAGATATCAACTAACTGAATATGCTACTGAAATTGAAAGATTAATGATATCATTAGAAGAAATGGAAATTAAAACTGCTTCACTTGAACCAAAACTATTTGACCGTTTAAGAATAACAATATCTAAGTTAGAAAATATTGATAGTTTAAATCTTGAAGAAGTTAATGAAATATGGAATGATTTAGCAGATGATTTTACAAAACTAAATGAAAATTATCAAGACTTTCTTAAGAAATTTAATGAACCTAAATCAGAAGAATTATTACAAAGTGATTTATTTTTACAATTTAAATCAGAAATAATTAAATATTTAAAAGATTTTATAAAGGGATATCAAAATAATATATATCAAATTAGAAATGTAATTAATAAAATTAGTGATAATCAAATTGAACTCTTTTTAAATAAATTAACTTTATTTTATAAAAATAACCCTATGCTTAATCAAAATTTTAATTTTGAACGTTTTAAAGAAATTAATTTAGGTAAAATTACAAATGTTTTTAAATGGTTTGTTGGTAGTGAACTAATGGTTAGTGAAGGCGATAAACTTATGGATACTACTAATAATATAATTGCTAAAATTACTAAATATGCTAACTCTTTAATTGAACTTCATGGAAATATGACTAATAGAAGAGAAGAATATAAATACTTATGTAAGTTTTTTGATAAGATAAATGATATAGAAGGCGCTCACAAATATGCTGCAACTATTTTTGGAATATCTTCTGTTAGACATTTTATAGGTAACTCTAATATAAATACTGATACTATCACTGATACATATAATATAGCCCCAATTGAAATTCTTTTATCTTCTCGAAGTAAAACTAGAAAAGAAAAAGTAAATATAACTCCAATTATAGATAAATCTTTTGAAAAACAAAGGATTTTAGAAGAATATAGGAAAGTTCAAGAAGAAAATAGAAATATTTTAAAAAGACTTATAAAAAATAAAGAAATAGTATTAGATGGAGATATAGAACTTTCATTAGTTGAAAGAAGGTATATAGTGCACTTATTATCATCACCTTTATTAAAAAAAGAAACTGAGTTTGGACTTAGTTACAATATTTATAAAAATGAAGGTAAGTGTAAGATAACTTCTCCAGATGGTGTTTTTTATATGAATAGTTTAACAATAAAGTTTGAGGGTGATTTATAATGAATATACATACAAAAGAATTAGAATATTTATTAGATAACTTTTGGTGTATTAAAGAAGAAAATCCAAGTTTGTATTTTGATATAAAAAATAACTTAGATTATTATAAAAATTTTATACAAACTAAATTAGGTAGTAGGCTTATTGTAAATGATAGATTTATAAAGTTAGAAAAAATACCGCCTGTACCAAAAAGTTATATGGGAATTAATGATTTTACTGATCCTTTAGAATATGTAATTTTATTTATTATTTTGTTATATTTAGAAGATAAACCAAAGTATGAACAATTTATATTATCCTCATTAATAGATTATGTAAAAAATATTGCTGCTACTTTAGAATTAGATAATTTACCTGACTGGAATTTGCTTCATCATAGAAAATGTTTAGTTAATGTAATTAATCATTTAAAGAATTTAGGTATTATTAAAGTAGTTGAAGAAAAGTTGTCATTTACTGAAAATGCTAATGCTGAAGCCCTTTATGAAACAACTGGGTTATCTAATTATTATGTTAGGGAATTTAAAGGTAATATTTTAGAATATACCTCTTTAAATGATTTTGTTAATGATGAATTTTTAAGTCAAAATGAAAATATAATGGATACTAAAAAATATAAAATTTATAGACATTTATTATATTCATTAGTTACTTATAGTGAAGAGTTAAATGAACAAGAATTAGAATATTTGAGAAAATATCGAGCACAAATTAGTAATGAATTAAGTAAATACACTGAAGGAGAATTAGAACTTACTAAAAACATGGCTTTACTATTATATCCAGATGAAGGTAAAGCAAAATTTGATTTTCCTAATAATAAAGTAATTTCAGATATAGTATTAATGGTAAATAATAGTATTTTAGATTATATTAATAATGGTAAAATGACTTTAAATAGTAATGAGACATTTTTTATTACTAAAGAAGAATTATTTCAAATAATAGATGATGTTAGAAATGGTAATTTAGAATATTTTAGTAAAAATTATAAAGAAATGCCTAAGGAAAGTTTTTTTAGTGAAATTATAAATTATATGAAAGAGTATGATTTTATTAAAAGTGAAGACTTAGGATATAAAGTTTATCCAATGGTTTCAAAATTTATTGGGTATATACCTAAAGATAATAAAGAACAGTTGAATTTATTTGGAGGTGAGTCATGAATAAATTTAGAGTTACAAAAATAGGACTTTTAAATTTTTGGTATTATGATGAAGAAGAATTTGATTTTTATGGAGGTAATTTGCTTCTGCGTGGATCTAATGGAAGTGGTAAATCTGTAACAATGCAGTCATTTATTCCTTTAATATTAGATGGTAATAAATCACCTGAAAGATTAGATCCATTTGGCTCTAAGGAAAGAAAAATTGAAGACTATATTTTAGGAGAGTCTGAATCAACACAAAAAGAAGAATCAACAGCTTACCTTTATATGGAAACTTATAATGAAGAAGAAAACAAATATATAACTATTGGTCTTGGATTTCGTGGCCGTAAAGGAAGAGGTGTAGAATCTTGGGGATTTTGTCTAAAAGATGGAATGAGAATAAGAAAGGACTTCTATTTATATAAAGATGCTTTAAATAAAATACCTATTACAAAAAATGAACTTAAAGCTAGACTCGGCCCTATTAATGAGTTTGTCGATAATACTAAAGATTATAAAGCAATGGTTAATAGATTACTATTTGGATTTCCTAACTTAGATATGTATGACGAATTTATTAAACTTTTATTGCAACTTAGAAGTAATAAACTATCTAAAGAATATAAACCTACTGATTTAATAGATGTATTAAATAAAGTATTACAGCCACTTACTGAAGAAGATCTTCGCCCTTTATCTGAAGCAATCTTGCAAATGAATAAAACAAAAGAACAAATAGAATTATTAGAAAAAAATAGTAAGGCTTTAAAAGAATTTTTAAAAGTATATAGAAATTATAATGAACTACATTTATCAAAAAAAGCAAAAAATTATAAAGATAAAGATGATGAATATAAATATGTAAATAAACAAATTAAAAATATAGAAAACTTAATTACAAGTAAAAAAAGTGAATATTCTAGTAAAAGTCAAAGATTAGAGGAAGTAGAAAAACAAATAGAAGTAAATAATAATACTAAAAAAGAATTAGATAATAGTGATTTAAAACAAAAAATAGAATCTCTTGCAACTATTAATGATAATATAGAAAACTTAAATAAAAAAATAAATGAATTAGATGAACTTATTCAAAATAATTTAGAAGATAAAGTAAAAATAAATAAAAATATTAAAAATATTGAAGATGAAATTTCTAATTTAAAAGAAAGTCTTATTAAAGTAGTTGTAGATTTAAAAGATTTAGCAAATAATAGTTATTTTGATGAATTTAAAAGTTATGATTTAAATATAGATGAAGATAATAATGAATATAATAATATATCTTTATCTTTAAAAAAATATCAAAGTCGTTTAAATACAGTTTTTGATTTATTAATAAAGGAAGAAAAAATTTTAAATGATAGTGAATCAACTAAGATAGATTGTGAAAAACTTGAAAATGAACATAAAGAGTTAAGTGATGATTTAGAAAAACTTTTAGAAAATTTAAAAGAAAGTATAATGGCTTGGGAAGAAGACTTTGTAAATAAAATAAATAACAATGAAGAATTAAAAATAGATGATATTTATAAAAAGACTATATTTGATTTAATGAATAGTTATGACGAAGAAAATTATCTAAAAGTAAAATCATTATATAATGAATATGCATATAGTTTAATAAATAAAATTAGAATGGATAATTTAAATACAACTAATGAAAGAGATATAAAAAGAAGAGATTTAATAGAGTTAGAAGAAGAATATAATACTCTTAAAGCACAAGAAGATATAGAACTACCTTCATTAAACATTGAGACAGATGAAATATTAAAAAACAATAATATAATAAGTATTCCTTTTTATAAAACTATAGAATTTAAAGATGAAGTAGATGAAGAATTAAAAAACAACTTAGAAGCAGAACTATTAGATTTAGGTATTTTAAATGCAAAAATTATTAAAGAAGAAGATATACCAAAATTAAATAAACTTAATGTACAAGTAATATATTTAACAAAGTCATCAAAGAAGGAAAATAATTTATTAAAGTATTTTAATGTTAAAATAAAGAATGATGTTATTAAGAGTGACTATGTTAAAGAAATATTAGAATCCATTAGTATAGATTTAAATGATTTTATTGCAGTAACACCTAATGGTATAGCTAAAATGGACATTTTAAATTCACAAGTAGATAAAAATTATAAACAAAACTTTATTGGTTACTTAAAAAGATTAGAATTAAAAGAACAAAAACTAAAAGAGTTAGAAAATAATATAAATATCTTAAAAAATGTAATTAATAAATTACAAGATATAATTGATAATAATAACCATAAAATAAGTGTTATAGAAACAGAAAAAGATAATTTACCGACTAATAAATCTATAATAGATATTGAAAATAAAATTAGTGAATTAAATAAATCTTTAGAATGGAATGAAAGTAAACAAAAAGAGTTAGTTCAAAAATTAAGTGTTTTTACAAATGAATTAAATAAACTAAAAGAACAAATTTTAAATAATAAAAATGGTTTAAATGTACCTTTAAATAAAGAATCATATAAAAATGCTTTAAATAGTTTAAATAGCTTTTTAGATGAGTTACAAAATTATAATAGTTTAAAAAATAAATACTTAAATAAATTAGAAATTCAAAAAAATTACTTTGAACGACTTAATGACATTGAAAACACTATATCTTACTATACAAGTGATCGTTTTGAAAAAACTAAAGAACTAGAAATTAATAAATCAAAACGTGATACTATAAATTCACTATTAGAAACAAAAGAATTTAAAGAACAAAAAGAAAAGTTATTAAAAATAGAAGAAGATTTAAGAAATTTAAGTAAAGAAAAAGATAATTTAATTAAAGATACTGCTATGCTAACTCAAGATATTAAATATAAAGAAGAAGAGTATTCTAATATAATAAAAAACAAAGAAAATATAGAACAAGAATTAATTATTTATAAAGAAATACTTTTAAGAGAATATAAATTAGGTTATGTTTATAAAGAAGAAATAACTGATGTAAATGAAATAGCTAAAAAAGTACTTAGTAATAATTATAAAGATAAAAATACACAAGATGTAGAAAGAAGTTTCTATGAATTATTTAATCGTTATTCATTAGAATTAAATGACTATTCATTAAGAATGGTAACTATATTTAATGATTATGAAGTAGAAAATGAAAAATATGAAGAAATTTATAAAGAAAGTAAACGTACAGATGTTACTGCTAACTATCAAGGAATAAAATTAGATGTAATTACTTTATCAGAAAAATTAGAAAATGATATTTTAGAAAACAAAGATTTAATAAGTACTCAAGATAGGCACTTGTTTGAAGATATTTTATTAAATACAGTAGGAGAAAAAATTAGAAATCGTATTAATTCATCTAATGAATGGGTTAGTAAAATTAATAATATTATGAAAGATATGCAAGAAAATAGTGCTTTAAGTTTTAAATTAATTTGGAAAAGTATTTCTGCTACTACTGAAACTGAAATAGATACTAAAGAATTAGTTAGAATATTAAAAATGGATCCAACTATGCTTAAGGAAGAAGATAAAGAAAATTTAACAAATCATTTTAGAAGTAAAATAAGAAGAGCAGAAGAATTATATTCAGATTCTTATATACCTTTTTCTAAGATAATTGAAGAAGTTTTAGATTATCGTTCATGGTTTAGTTTTCAACTATTATATCAAAGAAAAGGTGAAGACTTTAAAGAATTAACAAATAAAATATTTGCCAAATTTAGTGGTGGAGAAAGGGCTAAAAGTATGTACATACCACTTTTTGCAAGTGTTTTTGCTAAACTTAATTCAGCAAGAAAAGATGCCTTACGTTTAATCGCACTTGATGAAGCCTTTGCTGGAGTTGACGAAGATAATATTAGAGAAATGTTTGGAATTTTAAAGTTTTTAAATCTTAATTTTATTATTAATTCTCAATCCCTATGGGCAGATTATGATACAGTAAATGACATATCCATTTGTAACTTAATTAGACCAAATAACAGTTCTGTAGTAAGTGTTGAAAGATACCGTTGGAATGGTAAATATAAGGAAATTATTAATAATAGAAAGGAATATAATAAAGAATTAGAAAATGCATAATTATACTGAATATTTTAAAAGTAATAAAGGCTTTTTAAGATTAATGGAAGGACTATTAAAAAAATATAAATCTTTAGGAACATTTAGTGGAGTTATCAAAATTAATAATTTAACAAATGAGGAAGCAAGATGCTTATCAAGATTTTTAGGTATATCTTTAATAGAAGGAGAAAATGTAGTTATACCTGTAAAACAATTTTTAAAGATAATGTCAAATTCAAAATATAGTGATTTTGATATAAGTGTTTTAATAAAGGAATATTTTAATATTGAATTAATTAGTAATAAAGATATTAAATCTAAAAAAGAAAGTGAAGAATTAAAATTTTACGATGAATTATCATGTGATAATACATTAGGAAGTAAATGGTTAAAAGATGTTATATTAAGTAAAAATGATACATATAAACTAATACATAAAAGATACATACAAAACAAAACTAATTTAAAAAAGGAAATAGTTAATATAGTGGCACTAATTAATAATTTACCTTCTAAAAAAGTGCCATTATCTATTTATTCGGCTAAATATACACAAGATCCACATTATATTGACTTAGATAGTACACATAGTATTCTATTTTTCCATGCACTTATGTATATTTCTAATAGTGAATATCCAATTACTAGAGAGTCTAAAATTAGATTATTAAATAAATATAATATAGAAATTGATAATTTTTCTAATTTTGTTATTACTTATAATTTATTTACTGATAAAAAATATATAAATAGTTTTTCTCTAAATAAGGAATCATTAATTCTAAATATACAAAATATAATGAATATAAGTAGTTTTAATGGTATTAATAAGAAAGTCTTCATTTTTGAAAATCCTTCTATTTTATCTGAAATAATGGCTAATCAATTAAATATAAGTGTTATTATTACAAGTGGTTTTATAAATATAAGTGTTTATTTACTTTTAGATAAACTTATTCAAAATGGTAATAAATTATATTATAATGGAGACTTTGATCCAGAAGGATTATTAATTGCAAATAAGTTAAAAGAAAAATATGATAAAAATATAGATTTTATTTGTTATACAAAAGAGGATTATTATAAATGTATATCAAATAATATTATTAGTAAAAAAAGACTAAATAAATTACAAAATGTAAATATTGAAGAATTAGATGTTATAAAAAAATTACTAGTAAATGATAAAAAAAGTGCTTATCAAGAAAATAATAAAGAAAGAATTATCAAAACTATAGATGATATTGTGTTAAATGAGAAATTACTTTAATAGTAGTTTCTTTTAGTTTATTAGAAATGCTAAATTACTTGTGGTGTGGTAATAAAATTGATATACTTATTATGTGATGAAATATGCGTAAACAAGCTATAAAAACCTATAATGAAGAAGTATTAATGTATCATCTTGTATGTGAGGTGAAATATAGATTAGGTGTTTTGACTGAAGAAGTTATCAGTACTATTGTAAATGTATGTTTAGAAATAACGGATAAATATGGGATAAAATTTATAGAAATAGGAACTGATATAAATCATATACATTATTTATTACAAGCTCCACCTAAATATTCTCCAAGTGAAATAGTAAAAATTATAAAAAATAAGACGGCTAAAATGGTATTTAAAATAAATCCAGATGTTAAGAAAAAATTATGGAAAAGAGAGTTTTGGAGTGATGGGTACTATATGGAAACTATTAGTCAAAATATGGCAGAAATGAAAGTTATAGAATATGTTAAAAATCAGGGAAACAACAAATATAAAGTTGTGCATAAGAAAGAAGATGTAAAATTAATATGGTGAAATCTATTTATGTTTCGCTACTTTTAATTGTTGGTAGTTAAGACAGGTGAACTAAAGTTTTATGAAAAAATATGAGTTAAAATTAAAGGAAAATAAGAAAAGAAATGAAGAATTTTTAAAAATATTTGAAAGTTGGCTTAATGAACAAAAGTTAAGGCAAGAAATTGTTATAAGACATTTAAATATTATATCTCTTATGAACAAAAGTGCTGATGAATTATTCAAATGACATATGATTATTTTCACTAACATCAACAGGCATTTTCCTTTTACATACATTTTTATTTTTTATATTTGATGTTTGTAATAATGAATAATTATACATTTCTTTATTTTGCTTAAGATATTCTATTGTATATTTTATTATTTTTCTAAATCTAAATAAATCTAAATATTCTTGTAAATGCCTAGTAGA
>CANRKW010000031.1 GCA_947631345.1 uncultured Bacilli bacterium
CTTTTTAAAGCAGGAGCATCATTTACCCCATCACCTGTCATACCAGTAACAAGGCCTAACTCTTGACTTAAAGCGACAAGCCTTTTTTTATCTTCTGGAAGACTTCTTGCAACAACTCTTAAATTGGGTATAATCTTTTTTACTTCTTCATCAGTCATCTTTTTAAGTTCACTACTAGTAATAACTAAATCATTTGGACTTTTAATTAACCCTACTTCAGTAGCAATAGATTTTGCAGTAAGTTCATTATCTCCAGTAATCATTACAGTTTGTACTTTAGCATTTTCTACTAATTCTATTCCTTCTTTTGCTTCATTTCTTATCTCATCTTTAATTAAAATAAGTCCTACAAAACATAAAGAATCAAAATTTTCAGTACTACTAGTAGCAAAAGCTAAAACTCTAAAACCAAGACTTGCATATTTTAAAGCTAGATTTTTAATTTTGTCTTGTGAAAATTTATAATTGATATTACCTAAATTATCATAATAACTATTACATTTAGATATTATTAATTCATATGCTCCTTTTACAAAAGAAAGGTTGTTATAATCTAATTTAACACTTGAATACTTCTTTTTACTATCAAATATTTCTTTTTTCAATATTTTGTATTTACTTCTATCACTACTACCAACAAATTGAAGAATCGATTTATCAGTAGTATTACCACCACTCACATTATTTTCTATATAATATGCATCATTATTATAGACTAAACTAAGATAAACTAACTCTTTATATTTACCTAATATATCACTATATTTTTTATAAAAAGTGCCTTCATAACTTACAATACTACTTACTTCTAATTTACCTTTAGTTAATGTTCCAGTTTTATCAGTAAACAGTATATTTAATGAACCACTAGTTTCTATACCTACTAATTTTCTTACTAAAACATTGTTTTTTATTAGTCTTTTCATATTACTAGATAATACTAATGTAATCATCATAGGAAGTCCTTCTGGAACTGCAACTACTATTATAGTTACCCCAAGTGTAAGAGCATAAAGCAATTTAGGAAAAATGTATTCTTTATTAGTAATTAACTTTAATATTAAAGGAAAATCAAAGTTATTTTGTATAAATATAATATTAAATAAATAAGAAAATATAACTAAAAAAGCACATATATATCCTATTTTACTTATAAATGTTGCTAAATCTTTTAGTCTATTTTTTAAAGGACTAGTTGGAGATTTCTCTTGTATATCTTTTGCTATTTTTCCATAAAATGTTTTATCTCCTACTTTAGTTACTTTAATTATTGCTTTTCCATTTGTAACTATACTTCCTCTAAAAACTTCATTATTTACTTCTTTCCTTTTTTCTTTTGCTTCTCCACTTAACATAGACTCATCTATATAAACTTCTCCATTTATAATAATTCCATCCGCGCCTATTTTATCTCCACTTTCTATTAAAATTGTGTCATCTTTTACTATTTCATCTACTGGTATATTTATTAAAGAAGAATTTCTATATACTTTTGAAGTCATACTATCTACTTCTTTAGAGAGTTTTTCAAATGCTTTTTCACTTCCATATTCACTTAAACTACTAATAACACTTGCAAGAATTATAGCAACTACTATTCCAATTGTTTCATATATATCACTATCATTAAATAAGAACAATACTTTAATACCTAAAGCAATTAGAAGAATCTTTATAATAGGATCATTTAAAGATTCAATTATTAAATTAAAAAGAGTGTTTTTTTTATATTTAGTTATACTATTACTTCCATATAAACTTCTACTTTTTATTACTTCATCATTATTTAATCCCTTATAATTATGCATTGTATTCACCAGTAAATTATATTAAGAAATAAAAAAAAGATAACAATTATTTTAAAGATATATAATAACTATTACCATATTTTTCTAATATAAAGTTATATTCTGGAACATTTAATTCATTTGATAGAAAACTTGCATTTATTTCTTCATTTAAATTAGGTTTCCAATATATTACTTTATTACATTTAGTTTCACTTATTTCATTATTTTCTTCATCAAGAAACACCCCTGAACCACTTAAAGTTATTATTTGATTATTGTTACATTTTACATTAAAAGGTACATTTATATTAGATTCACCTATAAATGTTGCAATTATCGGTTCAACTGAAAGTTCATTTTCTTTTGCTTTTTCTTCTTTTTTGTCACTTTTAAAGAATATAAGAAGCATAATAACTATAATAAGTAAAAAGATAACACCAGTTAATAAAGATATAATTCTTTTTTTTAATTCCATTTTTTCTCCTTTTATTTTATAATAAATTTTAGTCTTAATGTATTTAGTATTACACATAAACTGCTTAAAGTCATAGCTATACTTGCTATTATAGGATTTATGTATATTCCAAATGGTTTTAGTAAACCTATTGCTATAGGTATCATCAATATATTATAGAAAAATGCCCAGAAAAGATTTTCTTTTATTATTTTTATTGTTTTTTTACTTATATTTATTAAAGTTATAATATTTTGTAAATTGTCATTTATAAGTATTATATCTGCTGTGTTAGTAGCTATAGGTGTGCTATTTTTAAAACTAACTGAAGCACTTGCTAAAGCTAAAGCAGGGGCATCATTTATTCCATCTCCAACCATCATTACTTTTTTACGTTTTTTTAACAAAGAATTTACAACTTCAGCTTTTTCACTAGGCATTACATTTGCAATAACATCATCTATTTCAACACTTTTTGCTATAAGACTTGCTGTTTTTTCATTATCTCCAGTAATCATTATAGGTTTTATATTTTCTTTTTTTAATTCTTTTATTACTTCTAAAACATTTTCTTTTAATATATCTTTTACCCCAATAAGTGCATATACTTTTTTATTTATTATTAAATATACAATACTGCATTCCTCATTTGTTAGTTCTTTTTCTTCTTTAGTATAATTATTTTTAATTTTAAGTAAATTAAATAATTTGTTATTTCCTATATAAATATCTTCTTTATCTATTTTAGCATATACACCAATTCCATCTAGATTTTTAAAGTCTTTTATGTTTTCTTCTTTAACATAATTTGTGAAAGCATTTTTAATGGGATGGTTAGATTCATTTTCAACTGTAGCAATTTTAGAAAGTATTTGATTATTAGATAAATCACTAAAGTTAAATACTTTATATATACTTAAATTTCCATAAGTTAATGTTCCAGTTTTATCAAATAATATTGTGTCTATATCTTTTACTGTTTCAAGTAATTCACTTTTTTTAATAAGTATTCCTTTTTTAGCACATATTCCAGCACTTTCTACAATAGCTAAAGGGGTTGCTAAACCTAAAGCACAAGGACACGCGACTAATAAAACTGTCACAAGTGTTATTAAAGACTCACTAAAACTAAAGCCTAGAATTAAATAAACAATAAAACTAACTATAGCTATTATAAATATTGAAGGAACAAAATAACCACTTATTTTATCAGCTAATCTAGATATAGGCGCTTTTGTATTAATAGAAGACATTACTAATTTAACTATATTTGATATAGTTGAATCTTTTCCTATATTTACAGCTTCATAATAAACTAAACCATCATAATTTATAGAACCTGCAACTACTTTATCTTTAATTGCTTTTTTTACTGGAAGAGATTCTCCTGTTATAAAAGACTCATCAAAATGTGCAGAACCTTTAACAATAATTCCATCTACTGCTATTTTACTTCCAACTTTAGAAACTAAAATGTCTCCTTTTTTTACCATATCAATAGTAATTTCTTTTATTTCTTTTCCTACTTTTTTATATGCAACTTCAGGTGTAATACTTACTAAATCTCTTATAGCATCTTTAGTTTTATCTTTACTTATATTATCTATAAATCTTCCTAATTTAATAAAATAAATAATAATAGCGGAAGACTCAAAATATAAAGACATAACACCATTTTTACTAAATACATTATATAAACTATAAAGAAAATTAACTAAAACACCTATTGTAACTAATGAATCCATATTGGGCATTTTATGTATTAAATTAAGTATTCCAGATTTTATTATATCAAAACCATATATAAAAAATAGTAAACTCATTATAATTAAAAATATAATATAATTATTAGTATACTTATAATTTATATAAGGTATCATAGGTAAATTAAGCATATGCCCCATTGTAACATACATAAGTAATAAAGCTAAAATAGAAAATATAATTAATTTGTATTTTTCCTTTTTATTTATATTTTTCTTTATTTCTTTAAATTCTCCTAGACTTACAAAACCAGCTTCTTTTATATACTTTTCTATTTTCTCTATATTTAGTATTTCTTCATCATAATCTATTGTAGCATTATTTAAAACTAAATTAACAATTGAATCTATTATTCCTTCTTGTTTATTTAAGTATTTCATAAGTCCATTTGAACAAGCAGAACAAGTCATCCCATCAATAGATAATACTATTCTTTTCATTTTAATCTTTAATAGAAAAACCTAAATCTATTAACCTTTCTTTAATAATTTCTATATTAACATCTTTATTTAAATCAATAGTTACTGTCCCCTCTTTATGACTTGCTTTAACACTTTTTACACCATCTATATTTTCTAAACTATTTTTTATTCTTTTTTCGCATCCCTCACAATGCATACCTTCTATATTTAAAATAATCATTATTTCTTCTCCTCTTTTATTATTAGACTTTCTCCAGTCATAACATCTGGTTTCTTTATTTCATATAAATCTATTATTGTAGGTATAATGTCTTTAAGTGAACCAGTTTGTTTTATTCTATATTCTTCATTACAAAGTATGAAAGGAACTTTACTTGTAGTATGACTTGTTATTACTTCTCCATCTTTTGTAAGCATTTTTTCTGCATTACCATGATCTGCTGTTATAATTAATTCATAAAAGTTTTCTTTTGCTTTTTCAAATATTTTTCCTATACAAAAGTCACAAATTTCAATCGCATCTTTTACTGCTTGAAAGTTTCCAGTGTGACCTACCATATCTGGATTTGCAAAATTAACTAACATAAAATCATAATCTTTTTCAATTGCTTTCAAAACTGATTCTGTAACTTCTCCAACACTCATTTCTGGTTTCATATCATAAGTTGCAACTTTAGGACTAGGTATAAGTATTTTCTCTATTTTTTTACTTGATAATTCTTTTTCTCCATCAAAGAAATATGTAACATGCGCGTATTTTTCTGTCTCGGCGATTCTTGCTTGTGTATAATCTAAACTATCTATGTATTCTCCAAATGTATATTTTGGCTTTTCAATTGAAAATGCAGATTCTACTTTATCACTAATTTTAAATAAAGATACTAATTTTAATTCTTCAAATTTCTTTGTTTCAAAAAACTTAAAATTCTTATTTGTAAATGTTTCTATTAATTCTTGCATCCTTTCTGGTCTAAAATTAATTAAAACAACTGCATCTTTTTCTTTAATTTCATTACCTCTTGTTATAATACTTGGATTTATAAATTCATCTGTTATATTTCTTTTATAGTGTTCTTTAAAACACTCTTCATAATTTTTAAATTCATTACCAATGCCATAAACTATAGCATTATAGGCTTTTTTTATTCTTTCCCATCTGTTATCTCTATCCATTGTATAGTATCTTCCACTTATTGTAGCAAGTTCTCCAATTTCTAGTTTTTTTGCTCTTTCCATAAAGTCTTCTACAAAATTAAGGCCACTTCTTACTGGAGTATCTCTTCCATCAGTTATAAAGTGAAAAGCCACTTTTTTTACCTTTTTAAGTTTTGCTAAAGCAAGAACTGCATAGTAGTGGTTGGCACTTGAGTGAACACCACCATTTGAAAGTAGACCTATTAAATGAAGTGTACTGTTATTTTCATTTACATAGTCCATTGTATTATTTAAAACTTCATTATCGAAAAATTCTTTGTTCTTTATTTTTTCATTTATATAAGTAAGTGGTTGCATTATAGTTCTACCACTTCCAATAGTCATATGCCCGACTTCACTGTTACCCATTTGTCCTTTAGGTAGACCTACTTCTGTTCCACTTGCTTCTAGTTCAGCACAAGGAAAAACTGCACTTAATTTATCAAGTACTGGAGTATTTGCTTGTTTTATTGCATTTCCATATTCAGAACTACTTATTCCAAATCCATCTAATATCAATAATATTACTTTTTTCATACTCTTCCTTTCTTATATTTATTATTCTAACACAAAAAGGTATATTTTCATAGCATTTCTAATACAACAGACAATTTAGGTTAATTCTTTATTTAAAGATTTCTTATAAAATATTCTTAAATCCCAAAGTAAATTTAAAACAAAATCAGAAAATTCACTTTCACTTCCCATTTTAAAATTACATATATATTTAGTTTGTAAATCATCTGCTTTTTCATAAATAGAAACTAATTCATTATTATCAATAAAATCTAAATTTCTTTTTATTTCATATTGAACTGCACATTTATAAATAAAATCTAGGATTTTTTTATATTCATCATGATCTTCTTTATAAGAATCAAATTGTAATATTAAATTTATATATCCAATTAATCTAACAAATAAATTAGAAATATTTCCATAAGTATATTCAAGACTCATTATAACTATTTCCTTTCTTATCTTATATTATAGACTTTTTTTAAAATAAAGCAATTATATAATAAATAACAAAGTACATAATTTCATATAATTTAAAGGAGGTACAAATGAATTTTTTTGATAGAAAATTTAATGAATTTATGAGTATTATAGATAATCTATCTTTACCTACTTTATATAATGATATTATAAGAAAATTTAAAAATTTGAAAATAGAAACTCAAAATTCGTTAGTTAATTACTTAAATAAATACCCTTATTGGGGTAAAATAAACATTGAAGAAAACAATTTTGAACATATTTATAATCGTGCTTTAACACTTAAAAATCATATAGAAGACTTTAAATGGCTTTATAGTAATTTAAAAGACTATCGTTCAAAATATACTTTACTTTCTATATTAAATAATTACTATCAATTTGATTTTAATAATTTAAATAAAGCAAAAGAAAACATTTTTCCAGATTATTTTGATTTTGATTTAATTAAATTTGATAAAAAACAAACTATTGTAGATTTAGGTGCATATATTGGTGACACAGTTATTAGTTTTATAGAATGCTATGGAATAGATAGTTATGATAAAATTTACTGTTATGAAATAACACCTACAATATTTTCTTCTTTACAAGAAAATGTAAAGAAATACCCTAATATTGAGTGTAAACTAAAAGCAGTAAGTGATAAAAATGAAACTTTATTTTTAGAAAATAATACCAATTCTTCTTCAGCAAATAGAATTTGTGAAAATGGAAAAACAAAAGTCGAAGCAGTAAAACTAGATGATGACATAAAAGAAAAAGTCACATTAATTAAAATGGACATAGAAGGAAGTGAACAAAAAGCCATTAAAGGAGCTATTAATCATATTAAAAATGATTCACCGATTTTACTTTTATCAGTTTATCATAGTTTTGAAGATTTATATAAAATACCAAAAATGATATATGAAATGAATCCAAAATATAATTTTTATTTAAGATATAATGGAGGAAATCTTTTTCCAACAGAAATAACTTTAATATGTATTCCTTAATTTTCTTTATATGTAGATTTATATAATTCTACCTCACTATTATTTAAAGGACTTTCTTTTATATCTAATTTAGGTAAATCATCTTTAGTTGCAAGTCCAAAATAATCTAAAAATTCATTAGTAGTTTTATATAAAGTAGGTTTTCCTATTGTATCTTCTTTTCCACACTCTTTTATAAAACCTCTTGCAAGTAATTTTCTTATAATTTGTACAGTAGAAACACCTCTTATTTCATCTATTTTTATTCTTGTTATAGGTTCATTATAGGCTATTATAGCAAGTGTTTCTAAAGCAGCATTAGATAAATTAAATACTCTAGTATTTGTTACTAATTTTTCAAAATATTCTTTGTGTTCACTTTTTGTAGTTAATTTAAAAGTATTACCTAAAAAAGATACCCTAAGACCACGATCACTTTTTTCGTAGTCTTTTCTTAAAGCAGTAAGTATCTCTTTTACTTCATCTATTGGTACATTAAGTATATAAGATAACTCTTCAATAGTTATACCTTCATCTCCTACTACAAATAATATTCCTTCAGTTACACCTTTTAAATTCATATTAACCAACTCTTTCAAGTAATATTTTATCAAAATTTTTGTCTTGTTTTAATATTATTTCTTTATTTTTTGCCATTTCTAATACACCTAGAAATGTTACTATTACATAAGGTTTTGTTATTTCATCAAATAATTCTAAAAAATCAACCTTTTCTTTATTTTTAAGAATATCTCTAATTTTAGATATTCTTTCTGTTATAGAAAGCTCTTTTTTTGTAATTCTTGTGTTTATTGGTTTAGAATAGTCTTTTCTTTCAAGTAGTTTTTTTAAAGCAATAAGTAAGTCTTCACTAGTTAAGCCAGTTGTGTTTTCTAATTTTTCATCAGTATAGTTTTCTCTTCTTTCAGGCATTTTAGTATAATATAAACCTCTTTTTTCTTCTAAATTTCTAAATTCAGAAACACTTTTCTTATATTGTTCATATAAAAGTAGTCTTCTTTTTAATTCCTCTTCAGGATTTTCTATATATTCGTCATCTTCTTCTTTAGGAGGTCTAGGTAATAAATACCTACTTTTCATTTCTATTAATTCAGATGCCATTATTAAATAAGAACTTGCTATATCTAAATTCATATCTTCCATTTCTTTTAGAAAATCAAGATATTTTTCTGTAATTTCAACTATTTTTATTTCACTTATATCCATTTTAGATTGACGCACGAGATGTAAAAGTAAATCAAGTGGTCCTTCAAAATCCCCGATTAGTAATTTATCCATTACTCACAACTCCAATTATTATATTGTTCAATAGAACTTATTTGTCTTTTTAAACTACCTATATTATATAGTACTTTATAATTACTACTTAATGCATCGAATTCTTTTAAATCTATAGTATATGTAATACTATTATCATTTAAAGTTAAATCTGTATTATTAGTTTTTCTTATAGATTCTGCTTCATCATTAAATAACTTTTTATATTTAGTTAGTGTTTTATCTTCAGTTGGTTCTTTAGTTTCTTCTGTTATTTCTTCTCTTGTTTCTTCATTTTCTATTGGTTCAGTTAATTCATCATTTTCTTCTTCTACTACAGTACTTTCTTCTTTTGTTATAGTTCTATTTACATTGTATTTAATTAAACCGTTATTTCCAAAAGTATATGTAACTTTATATGAAATATCATAGTCTTCTTCTTTTGTATTTAAAGTGCAAGTTAAATTATCGCTTCCATTAGAAAAATCCTCATTATCCATTATAGTTATTTTTCCATATCTTGCTTCTCTATATAAATTATCATTTAAATTAATAGTATATGAACCTTGTACTTTTCTTTGAAGTGTTTTTTCTATATCTAATTTTGTTCTATATATTATGTTATAACTAGAATTATATAATTCAATAAATATATTTAATGAATTAACATTTTTTATTTCTGTATCAGGTAAATATATTACATTTATGTTATTTCCACCTTTTTTTGCAAAATTATAGAATCTTATTTTTTCTGCTATCATATATCCAGTTTCTTTACCTATTTCTAGCATACCATTTGTTGTACCACTTTCTGTAACTTTATTTACATTATTATTAATAAAAGGTATAGAATTAGTCTTAAATAAATTGATTACTGTAGGTAATAAGAAAACTGCTAATATAAAAGTAATTAAAATAACAAATAAAATAGTATTTTCTCTTTTCTTTTCTTTTATAGTTGTAGTTGTACCTGTATCTAAATCAATTAATTCTATACTTTCGTCTTTTTTCTTCTCGATTTTTTCACTTTTATCCACTGATTTTTCCTTTTTCTTAAATAGTCCCATATATTACTCTCCTATCCTTACTTAAAAAGTATACCATAAAAAAACTAAAGTTACTAGTGTTCTTTAGTTTTTATTCTTCTATTTCTTTTAATAAATCTTTATGTTTTTTAGCAAAATGCATCAAAGCAAGTTGAAACTCTGCCTCATCTTTAAGTCCGCCATAATATACTTTACCATCTTTTGGTACTAATTTTCTTATGCAAAAATCTTTATCATTCAAAAAATTACTTAAGTAAGCATATGTTACACCATTTATATCAACTTGATCTACTTCTATGTATGTTTTATTATTTATAACGACACTTTCTACATCCATCATTATTTTAAGCCTCCTTTTAATGTAATTTCATCTAGTAAATCTATTATATTTTTAGCATTTTTATTACAAGCATCCATAAATTTCTCAAGTTTTGGTTTACCAGTTAATTTATCTACATAACCTTTTTTTGTTAAATAATCATCTATACCTTCTATGTCTTTTAAATATTTACTTATTGTGTCATTTTTAAGTTTTTCTGAATTTTTTCCACTAGAATAAGACTTTAAATAATAAATAACTGAATCTATATTACTTCTTCCATTTACACCAACTTCATTATATATGTTACTACCAAAATCATAACATATAGTACCTAAAATATAATCAAAAAATTCTGTATCATTTTCTCTATTACTTTTTTGTAATATTTTTAAAATATCAGTTGCAATTCCTTCTTGATTATAACCAAAACTATTTGGACGCCCATCATCAATTCTAAAGGCATTTCTTGAACAAATAGAACTTGCATCTTCGTCCAATAAGGCTACTATTCCTTCTTCCAAATTGCCCATTCTAGCTGGGTCATTATAACTATCTATCATACTACTTACCATTTTAGGTGCGACACCTAAAGTTAATGTTGCTGTTAATAA
Source organism: uncultured Bacilli bacterium (assembly GCA_947631345.1). Next base: position 10,858 of record CANRKW010000031.1, read on the forward strand.
AATTGCTATGATTTTTTTAAGTATATTTTCTTTTTCCATTCTAATAGCTTTTGCTACTCTTTCAACTAAATCTTCAACTAATGAATTTTCTAAATTATTTTTATAATTTTCATCTTTTACTATTTCTTTATCTTCTTTCATATCTCCTACCCTCTACCATAATCAATATAATATATTATTTATAAAATGTCAATAAACCAGAGAAATGTT
>CANRKW010000032.1 GCA_947631345.1 uncultured Bacilli bacterium
AATAATCCAACTCTTTTTATTTTTCAACTATTTTTGTTATAAAATTAAAGACTTTTCGTCAGAAATTTGGTACAATTTTAATGTAGTAATTCAATTAGTCCATTCGCGTTTTACTACCATATAAACAAAAGGAATAATGATGAGCCTTAAGAATCTCTTCATGAATGGCAAATTACACACTAAAATTGTGATATTTTTGCTATTTATGAAAGGAGGTTATTTTTGTTTAAAATCACAATATGTGTAGATGGAGGTGTATTATGAAGCGATTGAAAATGGCAAGTTTATTTGCTGGAATTGGCGGTATAGATTTAGGATTTAAAAATGCCGGATTTCAGCCAATATGGGCAAATGAAATAGATAAATATTGTGCTATCACATTTAATGCAAACCACAAGGATATTAAACTAGTAGTTGATGATATTTGTAATATTAATGGTAAAGATATACCTAAAGTTGATATTTTATCTGCTGGATTTCCATGTCAACCTTTTTCTATAGCAGGATATAGAAAAGGCTTTCTAGATGATCGTGGTAATATGTTCTTCCAAATTATGAGATTAGTAAAAGAAATGACTGAAAATAATAATAAACCAAGAATATTATTTTTAGAAAATGTTAAAAATTTAAAAACTCATGATAATGGCAATACCTTTAAAGTTATTAAAGAAACTTTAGAACATTGTGGTTATTTTGTGGAAGCAAAAGTTTTAAATACTTGTGAGTATGGTAATTTGCCACAAAATAGAGAAAGAATATTTATCATAGGATTTCTTAATGAAAATGACTATAATAATTTTAAATGGCCCAAAAAAATTCCTTTAAAAAATACAATTGAGACTATTGTTGATTGGGATAAGGAAGTTCCAAAAAAATATTTATATGAACAAGATAAAAAATGTTATAAACTATTAAATGAAAATATTAAAGAACATAATACCATCTATCAATATAGAAGAGTTTATGTAAGAAAAAATAAAAATGGAATTTGTCCAACTTTAACGGCTAATATGGGAACTGGTGGACACAATGTTCCATTAATATACACTAATTATAATAAAATAAGAAAGTTGTTGCCTATTGAATGCTTAATGTTACAAGGCTTTTCAAAAGATTTTATTATTCCAAGTGAGTTAGTAGATTCCAGGGTTTACAAGCAAGCTGGAAACACAGTTTCAGTTAATGTAATAAAAAGGGTTGCAGAAAAAATTTTAGACGCAATAAAGGAGACTGAAAATGCAAATAATTAATTATGATAAAAATAAATTTCAAGATTACAAAAACAATTTAAAATTAATTGGAGCACTGTCTTTATTGTTTAGTGAAAGTGATGATCCATGGCTTGACTATAGGGTTCCTGAAAATCTTTTTTGTGAATGTTTTGGTGCTGAAAATCTTTCTAGATCATGCGTAACTGCTGATGCAAAATTAGGAGATATTGGTATTGGGATAAAAACTTTTACTGAAGGTAATAAAAAAACATGGCAAAAAATTGCTGAATTTAACAAAGCAAGAAAATCCTATTCAGATTTACAAGGATTAGATAAAATAAAAAAAATAGCTGAATTAAGAAATGAACGTATTGAATCAACATTATCAACTTATGGTTTGTCGAAAATGATTTATCATTGTGTTATCAGAAATAAAAAGGGATTTCATTTTTATGAAGAAAAAATGGATAAAATTGATATTCCAAATATAAAAATAATTAGTGCTTCTGATACATCATTAATTTTTACCGATGGAAGTCATGACTATAATTTTAATATTTCAAAAAGTGTACTACAAAAAAGATTTAATACTGATGAATACTTTGATAGTGTTTCAGTTGAAGTTGCAACTAATCCATTTGAAGTTTTACGAAAAGGAATAGGATCATTAGTGACTATAACTGAAAATGAAGTTGCAATTATACCACTATATTCCAAAAAAAATGGTGTTAAATTAGTCTATCCTAAAAGTGGTCTAAACCAATGGAATGCAGGTGGCAGAGCCAGAAGCATTGACGAAGTTTATATTCCTTTTAACAAAGAAATTAGAGACAAATATGTTGGATTCTTTCCAGATAGAAATACAACTTTTAATGTATTGCTTCCAAATGGAAAAGAAATGTCTATGAAATTATGTCAAGATAATGGAAAAGCATTAATGTCTAATCCTAATAGTGAACTTGGACAATGGTTATTAAGGGAAGTTTTAAGACTTGAAGAAAATGAAGTATTAACATATGAGAAACTTGCTGAAATTGGAATTGAAAGTGTGGTTTTTGAAAAATTTAATGATGATAATTATAAATTGGATTTTAGACAAATAGATGATGAAAATGATGATTAAGTGTTTTATAAAGTTTAAATGATATAGGATAAACGTATGAGAAATTATACACTACCCTAGAAGGAATTATTAAATAAAAATGGGTATTTTACAAAATTATATAAATCTGCAAAGTGATGACTTATATTATAGGTCATCTACTTTTTAGTATAAAACTTAAAAATGAGTGTGTAATTTATTTACTATATATTATAATTTATGATACACTTATATCAACTGATATTAGCATAAGGAGGATTAGAAAATGGGAAAATTATATTATGGAAGTTTAGTAAAAGGACTTACAATGTTAGAGCCTCATAAATCAGCAGAAGGTAGTTATGTTTATGCTACACCATATAAGGAACTGGCAATTATTTTTTCAGGAAAATGTGGAGATGATTGTACTTATGCATTATATAAAGTAGGTGATTCTTGGCAATTAGTAGAGAGAATACCAGGTGCATTTAACACAATGTTTAATAATAGTGCATCAATTTATACTTTAGATGATAGAACATTTAAAGATATCCATACTGTTTTTGAAGAAGTTGTTTCTGAAGTTAGTGTTAAAACTGAAAGTGAAGAATTTATTAATAATGTTTATGACAGTATTAATAAATTAGTAGGTGAGGGTAAAATTAAATTATATATTTATCCAAATAAACCTAAAGAAATACCACAAGATAACTCTGATTTAATTGACTCATTAATAAAGCAAAATCAAAAAGATAATATGCCTATTACAAAAAGAACTTTTGAAAGACTAGTGTTATTACATCCTAATTTAATGAATAAAATTAATGAAAAAGCAATTACACTAGGTTTTGAACCATATAAAAAAGAAGATTTAATAAACTTATTTTCAAATGCTGTAATTAATCAAGTAATTGATCCAAATAAAGAACAATATCTAAAATCTATTATTATTTCTATTTCAAATGTATATCCTGAATTATTACCAATTTTAAATGAAAAGTTATCTTTTTTAGGAAAAACTAAAGAAGAAAAAATATCATATATAATAGATGAATTATCTAGTCAATATAAAGATATACCTATAAAATTAATACAACAAACAAAAGAAAAATATTTTACTGATAATAGACCTATTTCTATAATAATAAAAGAAATAATCGATTTTTCTAAAAAAATAATACTTGCTGAACAAATCATTAACACAAAAGTTAACCAAGAAATATTAGATAACTCAATTTTGCTAATCGGACCTATGGGGACAGGAAAATCTACTATTTCAAAAAAACTTAATGAGATAACTAATATGCCTAGAATTTCTTTAGATGATAGAGAACAATTACAGAAATTTTATCAAAATAGTAGAAACTTTAGTAATTTTAAAGATTTTGAATTTTATTTAACAAGTAGTGTTCTTACTTCTATTCAAATGCCATCAATTATAGATTTTGGTGCTGGACATTCAGTTTATGAAAATCCTATAATGTTTTATGAAATAGAAAAACTTATAAAACAATTTAAAAATATTGAATTAATTTTACCTAGTGAAAATATAGATGAGTCACTTCGCATTATTAATGAAAGAATTAGTTTTAGAGAAAAAAATATGTCTAATAATACACTTAATACAAATAGGCATTTTATTGAAAGTCCCTGTAACTATGAGTTAGCAACTGATGTTATATATACTAAAAATATGACTCCAGATGAAATAGCAGATTTTATTCTTAAAAAAATCATGAGTAGAAATAGTGGAACAATAAAAATGTAAAAGAATAGTGGATTTGCAGAGATATAGGACAAAAAAATATCAACTTCATTTAAAAATTGATACTTTTCTATATTAAGTTCAAACTATAAAAATTTGAACAAATTTGTTAATGAATTCTTAAAAGAAATAATTAATAGATATTTACAATTTTAATCCTACTATTTTTTTTACTTCTTCCATTTTTCTACTAGCAAGAACTCTAGCTTTATCAGCTCCATCTTTTAATATTTTTTTTAAATATTCTTCATTATTTCTATATTTATAAAATTCATTTTGTATTTTTAAAATAAATTCTGTTACTTTGTCAGCAACTTCAATTTTAAAATCTTTGTAAGCAAAATCTTTATATTTTTCTGAAACATCTTCTATACTTGAATTATCTATAACAGCTATAATAGATAAGAGATTTGAAATTCCTGGTTTATTTTCTTCGTCAAAATAGATTTTGCCTTCATTATCTGTAACTGCTGACATAATTTTCTTTTTTGTTATTCCAATATCATCTAATATAAATATTGTACCCTTATCATCTTTTGGAGCTGATTTGCTCATCTTTTCACTTGGATTTTGTAAGTTCATAATTTTAGATCCAATTTTTGGAATTTGATATTCAGGAAGTTCAAAAGTTTTTCCATAAACTTTATTAAATCTTTCTCCTAAATCTCTTGTTTTTTCAATATGTTGTCTTTGATCTATCCCGACAGGTACTATAGAAGCATCATAAAGTAGTATATCAGCAGCCATTAGTGTAGGATATATAAAAAGTCCCATATCTTTATCATTTTTTGATAATTCTGCTTTTTTTGATTTATATTGTGTCATCCTAGATAATTCACCAACACCACACTGAAAAGCCATTAAAAAGCCCAAAATACAATGTTCTAAAACATCACTTTGTTGAAATATTAATGTATGTGATAAATCAACACCACAAGCTAAATAAAGAGCTGTTATATCTAATATATTATTTCTTATTTCATTTGGATCAATATAAGTTGTAAGTCCGTGAATATCTGCTATAAATATTAATGAATTATAATTATTTTGTTGTTCGATAAATTTCTTTATTCCTCCAATATAATTTGCGAGAGTTATTTTCCCTGTTGGTCTAACCCCTGTAATCATTGTTTTCATAAAAATTCCTTCTTTCTTAAATATTTTATTTTAAAATCAATATATAAAGCACCATCGTTTTACTAATAAAAACATTTATATCATCTCCTTAAAATATAAAAGACTCATGTCCCTAAAAATAGGACAAGAGTCTTGTGCCACCTAAAAATAGATTTAAAGCATATACCATCATATATGTTCTATTGATAACGGATAGAAATTCCGATTTTTCATACTCTTTATAATTTCAGAAAAACTCTCATTGGCCCATTCAATATTAATCCACTATAACTTTTCATCAACCAGTTACTTTCTACAAGTTTCCTTAATATTTACTTTTCCAAGTCAGTGATTTAAAAAATACAAGCATATTCTAGCATATTTTATGGATTTTGTCAAAATACGTCTAACAAATGCGTCTAAAAAGAACGAAAAATATTATAGTAATATTGAAAGATTATTAATTGAGAAATTAAGTAGTGACTCTTTTTCATCAAAATTAATATTAAAGCATTCACAAGTTGCTTCTGTTTTTCCTTTTTCAAATTTTATAGTTTTACTTAACATAGATGTTAATGTCAATATAATTTTGTACAAAAAGTGGAAAATAAGCGTGTACAAAAAGTGGAATATTGTGATACTAATTTTAATAATTTACTTACTCTTATTTTTTTTATGTAAACATTAAACTATTTTTGGCAATTGTGGAATTTGCCAAAAAGGCAAAATGAGATGTTTATAGAGTTAGGAGGTGATTTTATGATTATTTTATATCTAAAATTAGGAAAATTTGTGATTTTCATAAAATTCTCAAAAATACACTCCTAAACAAAGTGTATCACATTTTGCCTAACTTTTAAATATAATTTTTACCAAATATTTTGATAAAGTTTTCACTATAGTACCATATTTACTTTCCCATATATCTTGTGCTAATTTATGATAATATTCATTAAAATATTTATCTTCTTGGTATTTTCTATGGCAGGCAAGACATAATGGTATAACTAGTCCATATTTAATAGAATTACTTCTATTTCTACCACCAAATATTTCATGTAGTGTTAGAAACCATTTAGAACCACATACAGCGCATTTAGTTAAATCACTACAAATTATAAATCTATTTTTTTCTTTCTTATTCTGCTTGTTTGTACGTTGTCTTAAAGTGTTATATTGCTTATATTCTTTGTAAGGACAATTCTTACAATTATCAAAAATTATCTCTTTTTTAAGTACACTACAATATATAAATTTTCTTTTATTTTTTCTTCTAAATTTTAAGTTTTTACAGTTCATTTTTAAATCTTTTAGAAAATTAGAACCTAATTAGTACCTAAAACGATTTAAAAATATAAAAAAAGCCTTGTTTTAAAGGCTTTGTAGTCATATATGGAGCAGGTGAGGAGAATCGAACTCCCGTTAGCAGCTTGGAAGGCTGAAGTTCTGCCATTAAACTACACCTGCATTACATAGATAATTTTACTAAAAATCATTAATTATGTCAATAATTTTTAAATTTGGTAGCGAGAGGGGGATTCGAACCCTCGACATTCGCGGTATGAACGCGACGCTCTAGCCAACTGAGCTATCTCGCCATCAGAAAACAATAAGATAATACCATAATTTTCTATGTTTAGTCAAGCATATCTTCATAGTTTTCTACAATTTTCCCAAATTTGTAATCATTATATCTATCATTATTCTTAAAAGTATAAAGTATAGTAGGCTTAAATTTAGAACATATCTTAAATATCCATTTATTAGCAAGTTTATAATTATATGAAATAAAATCTGGTCTTATAAATATCATAGAATAAATTAATGCAGTTCTATTTTTTATTAACATACCTATTTTAAAATTCATATTTTCTTTTTTTCTAATTTTCTTTAAATATTTAACTATACTAGGATGAAAACTTTTTAAAATAAATTTTCCTTTATAATTTTTAAGTAATTTTATAGTTTCATTTTCTAAATTATGATTTAAGTTATCATATTTTAATTCTATATCAATTAATACTTTTCCATTTATATATTTTAATACATCTTCTAAAAGAGGTATATGTTCATTAGAATTTAATAATTTGTATTTTTTTATTTCATCATAAGTTAAATCTTTAGTACATTTATCTATTTTACACATTCTTTTTAAGTTATCATCATGAAATATAAACACTTTATTATCTTTAGATATATGTATATCAAATTCACACATCATATTATTATCTATTGTTTCTTTTATAGCTTTAAATGAATTTTCTATTAATTTGTTATTTAATAAACCTCTATGAACAATAACCCAATTATTTAAATTCATAATTAACTCACCTAATAAAATAATATCATAAAACTTAAATAAAAGGGATAAAAAATAAAAACTTTGTAAGTTTATAAAATATAAATATTCTTAAAGTAATTTTTGTATTGACTATAAAACAATAATTTGGTATTATATTTTATGTAATTTGGGAGGTCATAGAAATGAATTTAAAAGATTTATATATTAATTATTTTGTAAGTAAAGGTCATAAACAAATCCCCAGTGCGCCTGTAGTGCCTGAAAATGATCCGTCAGTTTTATTTAATACTGCTGGTATGCAACCTCTTATACCATATTTAAAAGGAGAAAAGCATCCATATGGAACAAGGCTTGTTGATTATCAAAAATGCATACGTACTAATGACTTAGATTCTATTGGAGATTCTACACATCATACATTTTTTGAAATGTTAGGTAATTGGAGTTTAGGTGACTACTTTAAAGAAGAAAGTATTGCTTATAGTTTTGAGTTTTTAACTAAAGTTTTAAATATACCAATTGAAAGACTTGCTGTTACTGTATTTAAAGGAAATGATTTACTACCAAGAGATGAAGTAAGTGCGAATGCTTGGAAGAGTCATGGTATAAGTGAGAAAAGAATTGCTTATATGGGTGAAGAAGATAACTGGTGGCCTAATATGGAAAGTATTGGTCCGTGTGGAAGTGATACAGAAATATTCTATTATAGAAGTGAAAAACCTGCACCAGAAGTATTTGATCCAAATGACGAAAATTGGGTGGAAATATGGAATAATGTATTTATGGAATACAACCATAATGAAGATGGAACATTAACAGAATTACCTAAAAAAAATGTAGATACAGGTATGGGACTTGAAAGAGTAGTATCTGTTCTTGAAGGTGTTAACGATAACTATAAAACTAGTGTATGGAAAAATATAATAGATACAATAGTTAAAGTAAGTGGAAAAAGTTATGAAGGTAATGAAGAAAGTATAAGAATAATAGCAGATCATATAAGAACTAGTGTATTTATAAGTGCAGATCCTTCTGGAATAAAACCAAGTAATACAGATCAAGGCTACATATTAAGAAGACTTATAAGAAGAAGTATAAGACACGCTAAAAAATTAGGGATAGATATTAATAGTAATTGGGAAGAACAAATTGCTTTAAGTGTTATAAATGATTATAAAAAATATTATAGTGAACTTATAACAAATAAAGATGTAGTATTAGAAGTATTAAGAAATGAAAAAAACAAATTTAATAGAACACTTGAAAAAGGACTTAGAGAATTTGAAAAAATAATCAATAATATAAGTGGTGATATAGTAGATAAAGACAATGCTTTTAAATTATATGATACATATGGCTTTCCAATCGAGCTTACAATAGAACTTGCTAAAGAAAAAGGAAAAAGTGTAGATGTAGAAGGATTCAATGAAAAGTTTAAGCATCATCAAGAATTATCAAGAGCTTCTTCTGTTGGTAAATTTAAAGGTGGGCTTCAAAGTACTGGAGAGGTAGAAACTAAATACCATACGGCTACACATTTGTTAAATGCAGCATTAAAACTTGTAGTAAATAAAGATGTTCACCAAAAAGGAAGTAATATTACAAGTGAAAGGATGAGATTTGATTTTTCGTGTGATCATAAATTAACTGAAGAAGAAAAACAAAAAACAGAAGATTTAGTAAATAAATGGATAAAAGAAGGATTAGAAGTTAAAAAGACAGAAATGAAAAAAGAAGAAGCAATAAAAAGTGGGGCAGAGTGTATGTTTATAGAAAAATATCCTGATATAGTAACTGTTTATAGTATAGGAGAAGTTTCTCGTGAATTATGTGGTGGACCTCATGTTAAAAATACAAGTGAACTAGGAGTTTTCAAAATAATAAAAGAAGAAAGTTCTAGTACAGGTGTAAGAAGAATAAAGGCAGTGCTTAAAGATGAATAGTTTTTATGATTTAACACTAGAAAATTTAGAAAACATTTTAGTAAATAATGGATTCAAAAAATATAATGCAGTTCAAGTATTTGAAGGTGTATACAAAAAAAGAGTAGAAAAATTTGATGATATAACTAATATAAGTAAAGAATTAAAGAAATTCTTAAATGAAAATTACAACTTAAATTACTTAAAAATAGTAGATAAATTAACTAGTAGTGATACTAATAAATACTTGCTTGAAGTTAAAAATGGGTTTGTTGAGTGTGTTTTAATGAAACACGATTATGCAAATAGCTTATGTATAAGTACTCAAATTGGCTGTAATATGGGATGTGCTTTTTGTGAAAGTGGAAAATTAAAAAAGATAAGAGATTTAAGTACAAGTGAAATTATATTACAAGTATTAACTATAGAAAGAATAGAAAAAGTAAGAGTACAAAATATAGTAATAATGGGTATAGGAGAACCTTTTGATAACTACGATAATTTAGTAAATGCTTTACATATTTTGACTTGCCCGAAAGGAATAGAATTAGGTAGTAGACACATTACAGTTTCTACTTGTGGGCTTGCTTTAAAAATTCGTGAATTTGCAAGTATAAATTTACAAGTAAATCTAGCAATAAGTTTACACGCGCCAAATGATGAAATAAGAAATAAACTAATGCCTATAAATAAAAAATACAAAATAAATGAATTAATGGATGCAGTAAATTATTATATAGAAAAAACTAATAGAAGAGTAAGTATAGAATATATACTTTTAGATGGAATAAATGATAGTGAAAAAGATGCAAATGAATTAGCAAAAATGCTAAAAGGAAAACTTATTTATGTTAACTTAATTCCATATAATAGTACTAGTAGTGTATTTAAAAGAAGTAAAAAAGATAAAATAGATTTATTTTATAATACACTTAAAAAGAATAATATAGAAGTAACTATAAGAAGAGAAATGGGTAAAGAAATAAAAGGTGCTTGTGGTCAATTAAGAGCAAGTTATATGCAAAAATAATACAAAATATAAAAACTCATAGTAAGTGATAAAAAGATGTTGACTTGATATAAAAATAAGTATAAAATGAAAATATAAGAAAAATAAAAGGAGAAAGATAGATATGAAGTTAGCTAAAGAATTTGTACAATATATTGCACCGGGGGGGGTAGTTTAGAAGCTAAAAAAACTTCATATTTTTTGCTATGCACATAATTTTTTATGTGTGATTTTTTGTGTATAAGAAGGAAGGTAAAAGAATATGAAGAAGAAAATGTTTGTTATAACTTGTTTATTATTAAGTTTAGTAACAGGTTTAAGTTATGCATCTTTTGTTGTTACAAGTGAAAACTATAAAGCAACTGAAATGATGATAAGTAAGTTAGTATATGGAATAGAAGTAAGTGGTACAGGAGGAAGTGAACAAATAGATGGAAAAAATGTAACAGTAAATAAAGGTGTAACATTAGTAAATGTAAAAATAACAAG
>CANRKW010000033.1 GCA_947631345.1 uncultured Bacilli bacterium
GTACAACACACGCAGCAACAAGGACATATTATTGTAATGGTGTTCTATCAAATAGTCCTACTTGTACTAAAACAATACCTGCATCATCATATGCTGCAACTAAAAAAACAACAACTGAAAAAGTAAAATCATTAACAGAGAAAAAAGGTAGTGATTATACTTATTTAGGAACAACAACTGAATATATATGTACTTCAAGTTCTAACTGTCCTGGATATGTAACATATTTCAATTATTTACACACTATAACAAAATATAGTTGTCCAAAAGGCGGAACTTTAAATGGAACAACTTGTACAATACCTGCATCTACATCAAAATATAATGCAACAGTGACATATACTTGTCCAAAAGGTGAAACTTTAAACGGAACAAACTGTGTAAAACCAGGTTCAACTTCAACATATGCAGCAGAAACAAGATATACTTGTCCAAATGGAGGTACATTAAACGGAACAAACTGTGTAAAACCAGGTTCAACTTCAACATATGCAGCAGAAACTAGATTAAACTGTCCAAATGGTGGAACACTTAGTGGAACAAACTGTGTAAAACCAGGGGCTACTACATCATATGCAGCAGAAGCAAGATATACTTGTCCAAGAGGTGGATCACTTAGTGGAACAAAATGCATAATACCTGGGTCTGTCTCATCATATCCAGCTGAAAAAAGATTAAGTTGTCCAAATGGAGGAACACTAAATGGAACAAGATGTATAACTGCTAGTCAAGTAAATAGTTATGCTGCTGAAGAAAGATTAAGTTGTCCAAATGGAGGAACACTTAAAAACGGAAAATGCGTGATTAATGGATCAACTGAAAGTTACGATGCAACTTATAATGCTGGAGCAAAAACTTGTCCAAAAGGTGGAATATTAAGTGGAAACTCTTGTTATGTAGATACATCAAGTAATTATAAAGCTTCTAATAAAGAAGGTAATAAATATTACACTTGTCCAAAAGGTGGAAACTTAAATGGTAAGAATTGTGAAGTTAACACTTTAATAAAATCTTATCAAGCAAAATCTAGTACAAGCGATGTAACAACATATGAATACAAGTGGAGTACTGAACAAACTCTAGAAGGTTGGGAAGCAACTGGAGAAAAAAGAGTTATAAATAGTTAATTATTAGCAAGAGAAATCTTGCTTTTTTCTTGTATTAATTTTAATATTTTGATATTATTAAGTAGGGGAGTAATATGAAACAAAATAATCGTAAGAATAGATATACTTTAGTATATTTAAAGAAAGTATTTAGTTTAAGTATAGAAGGAACAGACATAGATACAGTCTATAAATATATAGATGAAATAAATAGTAAAGAAATGTCTTATTTTATATCAGATATTATAGTAGATGAAAATAAAAAAGAAATGATTTTATCTATATATGAAAAAATAGGAGAAAGAACAACATTAGAAAAAATTGACGCATTAACTATTGGAAAATCTTTAGAAGAATTTATAAAAGATAAAAATCTACCTAATACAGTAGTTAGAATAGCATATAAATATAATAAAGAAATAAAAATGTTACCTGTAATATTTATAGATGATAAACAATATATAGATAGAAATTTTGTAGGTAGTAGTTATATAAAAAAATCTAAAGATAGAGAATTCATTAAATTCTTATTAACTAAAGAAATTATAAGAGAAACTTCTGAAAAAACAAATAATGAATCATATTCTATATTAGAAGAAACTATAAGTAATGATATTGATTTAACAACAGAATTGTATTATTTTTACTTATCATATATAAATAAAAGTTACTTAAATTTTAGAAATCTAGGTTTATTATTAAAAGAATATAGACAAGTTAGTGATTTACCTTTATTACCTAGTGAAAATTTAGAAGATACCCAAATGAGTATAGAAGGCTTTTTTTCAAAAGAAGATGAAATACAATTAAAACTAAAAAAACTATAAAACGACAAAATATACAAGTCGTTTTTTTTATACTTATATAGGTGAGTAATGTGAAAATATATATTGACTTAGTGCTATTTTTAAATTTTGCATTTGACTTTATACTTCTATTAACTGTCTCGGTACTCTTAAAAAGAAGAACTTTACTTAAAAGAATATTTTTAGGAAGTATAATTGGAAGTTTAACTATATTAGTATTATTTATTCCTTTTACTACTTTAAAATTATTTATACTTAAAATATTCTTAAGTATATTAATAATTATAGTGACTTTTGGATTTAAAAACATACTTACTAATTTGTTCTATTTTTACTTAACAAGCATAATATTAGGTGGCTTTATGTATTACCTAAATATAAATATGAGTTACAAAAATATAGGTATGATTTTTTACCATAAAGGAATAAGTGTTAATTACATATTTATCTTATTATTAGGTCCTTCAATATTATATATTTACACTAAACAAATGAAAAAATACAAATTACTAAATTCAAATACTTATAAAATAGATATATACATAAAAAATAACATAATAAAACTAACTGCATTTATGGATACTGGAAATAAATTATTAGATCCATATAAAAAAAGAAAAGTGATAATTGTTAAAAAAGATATATTGAAAGACTATATAAAAGAAGAAAATATGTTATTAGTTCCTTATGAAAGTGTAAATACAACAGGCATTTTAGAGTGTATAAAAGTAGATAAAGTCTATATAGAAAAAATTGGCATTAGAACTGATATAGTTATAGGTGTAACTGATGACTTTAGTATTAATGGTTATGACTGTATTTTAAATTACTTACTAATTGATAAATAGGGAGGCTATATGAAAATATTAGAATTATTAAAAAAATTGTTTAAAAAAGAAAATATCTGTCTTTATTTAGGAAGTGCTGATTTACTTCCACCACCTTTAGAAAAAGAAGTTGAAGAAGATCTAGTAATTAAAAGTAACAATGGAGATATTTTAGCTAGAAATAAACTTATTGAACATAATTTAAGATTAGTTGTTTTTCTTGCTAAAAAATATGATAATACAATGTATGATCTAGAAGATTTAGTGAGTATAGGCACGATTGGCCTTATTAAAGGGGTAAAAACATATAAATTAGACAAAAACATAAAACTTGCTACATATGCAAGTCGTTGTATAGATAATGAAATACTAATGTTTTTAAGAAAAAATAAAAGAAGAAAAGTTGAAATAAGTTTTGAAGATTCAATTAATTTAGATACTGATGGAAATGAACTACATTTAGAAGATGTCTTAGGTACAGAAATCGATATAGTAGAAAAAAGTTATGAAGATGAAGTAGATAAGAAAATACTTATAAATGAACTTGAAAAATTAAGTAAAAGAGATAAAGAAATACTAACACTACGTTATGGACTTAATAATACTAAAGAATACACTCAAAAAGAGGTTGCAGATATGCTTGGAATAAGTCAGTCTTATATATCTAGAATAGAGAAAAAAGCAATAAGTAAGTTAAAAAGTTTAATGAAAGCATAAATTATGTATAAAAATATGTCCTTTTTTACAAAATAAAGTAAGAAAGGATTTATTTATGGCTAAAAATAAAGTAGAAATAACTGGTATAAATACAAGTAAAATAAAAGTATTAAAACATGATGAAATGGTAGAATTATTTAAGAAATATCAAAGTGGGGTTAAAGAAGCAAAGGAAGAACTTGTTAATGGAAATTTAAAATTAGTGCTTTCAATTTTAAAAAAGTATCAAAATAAAACAGATAATATGGATGATTTATTTCAAATAGGTGTTATAGGTCTTATTAAAGCAATTGATAACTTTGATTTATCTCATGAAGTTAAATTTAGTACTTATGCTGTTTTAATGATAGAAGGAGAAATAAAAAGATATTTAAGAGACAATAATCAAGTAAGAATATCAAGAAGTATAAAAGATTTAGCATATAAAATAATTAAATTTAAAGAAGAGTATTTTAATAATTATGGAAAAAATCCATCAAATGAACTTATAAGTAAGTCACTAAATGTAAGCGAATATGAAATATATGAAGCCTCTATGTCTTTAAAAGAGCCTATGAGTTTATATGAACCTATATATAATGATGGGGGAGATACAATATATTTAATGGATCAAATTGAAGATAAGAAAGAAAATAAAGATTTAGATAGTTTAATAAGTATGAGAAAAGCTTTAAATAATATAAAAGAAAGAGAAAGAGATATCTTAATAAATAGATATGTGATAGGAAAAACCCAAATGGAAATAGCCTTAGAACTTAATATAAGTCAAGCACAGGTATCTAGATTAGAAAAAAATGCTATAAATAATGTAAAAAGATTAATTAAATAACTTATGGAAAGTTTCTGTAAGTTTTTTAATTTAACAAACATTTATTGTTGACAATCAATTATTTGTGTGTTATTATGGATTTGTTATGAAAAGGAGGGTAGTTATGTTGGATGTATTAAATATAGAAAATATGATTTACAATGTTAATGGTAAAGAGGTAATGTTGGATAGGGATTTAGCAATGTTATATGGATGCACAAATGGAACTAAGACAATAAATCAGGCAGTGAAAAGACATTTAGAGAGATTTCCAAGTGATTTTTGTTTTAAAGTTTCTATTGAAGAAGCAAATAGGTTATTAAGGTCCCAAAATGAGACCTTGAATCAGCGTGGGCAAAATCTAAAGTACGAACCAAGATTTTTTACTGAACAAGGTGTTGCTATGCTTGCAAGTGTACTAAAAACAGAAAATGCTAGTAAAGTAAGTATACAAATAATGCGTACATTTGTTAAAATGAGACATATTTTATCACAAAAAGATAATCTATTAAATAGTATAATTAATATAAAAGAAAAACAAGAAGAACAAGAGAAGTTACTTCGTAAACATGAGATAAGAATAGAAGAGTTATTTAATAAATTTAAAAAAGACTGTTTTAAAGAGTGTGTATTTTATGAAGGAGAAGTGTATGAATCATATAGTAAACTTATAGATATACTAAAAGAAAGTAAAAAAGAAGTTATAATAGTAGATAACTATGCAGATAAAAGTGCATTAGATTTAATTAAAAATATTAAAAGTAAAGTAATTATAATAAATAAACCATGTGGGTTATTAAGTAGTAAAGTAGTAGAGAAATATAATATGGAATATAATAATTTAAAAGTAATTGAAAGTAAGAATTTTCATGATAGATTTATAATAATAGATAGAAATAAAGTATATCATTTGGGAGCTAGTTTAAATACTTATGGTAATAAAGTATGTGCAATAAATAGAATAACTGAAGAAAGTGTTAGAAATAAAATTATAGAAGTAGTTACAAATATTATAAGTAAAGAAAATTAACATATAATTAAATAGGTGGTAAAATGAGGATGTCTGAATTACAAAAAAAAGATATAATAAATATTAATGATGGAAAAATAGTTGGAAGAATAATAGATGCAGAAATAAATGGCACTGATGGTTCTTTAATAAGTTTAATTGTTGAGAAAAGTAAATATTTGAAGACATTTTTTTCAAATGAAAATGATGTAACTATAAAATATGAACAAATAAAAAAATTAGGTAGTGATGTTATTTTAATAGATTTGTGATATAATACTTTCGAGGTATTATTATGAAAAGAATTTTGACTGGGTTAAAACCAACTGGAGATATAACATTAGGTAATTATATTGGAGCTATTAAACAAATGGTAAATTTACAAGATGAGTATGATTCATATTTATTTGTGGCTGATTTACACGCACTTACTTTATATCAAGATCCAATATTATTAAATGAAAGAATTAGAAAATTTATTGCTATGTATATAGCTTGTGGAATAGATCCAAGTAAAAATACAATATATATTCAATCTGAAAATGAGTTTATTCCTGCAATGTCTTATTTACTAGAGTGTTCTACACCTTTTGGAGAGGCATCTAGGATGATTCAATTTAAAGAAAAAAGTAAGCAAAATAAGAATTTCGGAGTAGGACTTTTTACATATCCTATATTAATGGCTGCTGATATATTATATTGTGATGCTGATTTAGTACCTGTTGGAATTGATCAACTTCAACATGTAGAACTTTCTAGAGATATTGCAATTAGATTTAATAATAAATATGGTAAAGTCTTTAATATACCAGAACCTCTTTTAAATGAAAATGCAGAAAAAATATATGATTTAAAAAATCCTACAAAGAAAATGAGTAAATCGGAAGAAAATCCTAGTGGTGTTATTAGTTTATTTGATGATGTAAAAGAAGTTAAGAAGAAAATAATGGGGGCTACTACTGATTCACTTAATAAAGTACATTATGATATGGAAAATCAAAGAGGTATATCTAATTTATTAGTTATAGCAAGTTCATTAACAAATATTAAAATAGAAGAAATTGAGAATGAATTTGAAGGTAAAGGTTATAAAGAATTTAAAGAATATGTAAGTGAGGTTGTAGTAGATTTTATTAGTGATATACAAGAAAAATACAATAAAATAATAAATAGTAAAGAATTAGAGGAAATATTAGATAAAGGTAGAGAAAAAACAAGAAAATTAGCAAAAGAAAAGTATGAATTAATGAAAGAAAAATTAGGAGTAACTAGAAAACAAATAAGTAGGATGTGATAACTTTTGAAAAAAATTAAATATATTATTCTTATATTTATTACTTTTTTGGCTGATCAAATAAGTAAATATATAATAATGCATAACTTGACTTTAAATAGTTCTAAAGAAGTAATAAAAGGCTTTTTTAACTTAACATATACTAAAAACAACGGGGCTGCTTTTGGCCTATTTGGTGGTAAAACTGTATTTATAATGATAATATCATTTTTAGTTCTTTTATATTTGTTATTTGAATTGTTTAGACATAAAAAAAAGAATATTGTACTTGATGTTTCTTTATCATTTTTAATAGGTGGACTTTTAGGAAACTTATTAGATAGAATAGTATATGGTAGTGTAAGAGATTTTTTAGACTTTAATATATTTGGCTATGATTTTGCAATTTTCAATATTGGAGATGTTTTTATAGTAAGTGGATGCATATTATTCCTTATTGGAGTTTTTATGGAGGAAACTAATGAAAATAGTAGTAAAAGAAGAATTAAAAGGAAATAGATTAGATAATTATTTAACTTCTCTTTTAAATACATCTAGAAGTAATGTGAAAAAGCATATAAATTTAGGAGATGTTTTAGTAAATAATCAGAAAGTAAAATCTGGTTATAGTTTAAAAGTAAATGATGTTATAGAATATAGTTTATGGAATGAAGAAACACCTTTAGAAAAAGAAGATATACCATTAGATATATATTATGAAGACGAATACATAATAGTTGTAAACAAGAAAAGTGGTATGGTAGTTCATCCTGGAAACGGTAATAAAAGCCATACTTTGGTAAATGCTTTAATGTATCATACTGATAATTTAAGTACAGATAATGGTAAAGATAGACCTGGTATTGTACATAGAATTGACAAAGATACATCTGGTTTACTTTTAGTTGCCAAAACAAATGAAGCACATAGAATATTATCTTTAGACTTTAAAAATAAAAATATAAAAAGAAAATATATAGCTTTAGTAAGTGGGGTAATAGAAACTGAAAGTGGTAAAATAAATGCACCTATTGGAAGAAGTGAAAAGGATAGAAAAAAGATGTGTGTAACAGAGAAGAATAGTAAAAATGCTATTACTAATTTTAGAGTTTTGGAAAGATATAAAAAAGCAACTCTTATCGAATGTATACTAGAAACTGGAAGAACTCATCAAATAAGAGTACACCTTTCATATATAAAACATCCTTTAATAAATGATCCATTATATGGTAGTGTTATAGATAAAGATTATGGTCAAATGTTACACGCAGGATATTTAGGTTTTAATCATCCCATTACAAATGAATTTATGGAATTTAATGCACCTTTAGAAGATAAATTTATAGAAATACTTTCTAAATTTAAAAATTAATTATATATAAAACTAAACTAGTTATAAATGCATAGAAGGAAAATAAAGTGTAGAAAATTAAAGGAATACAAGCTTTTTTACTTATTTTATTAGTTTCAATTATTAAAAATATACTACTAATAAAAGTAACACTACACATAACAAAACCTAATATTGGACTCATAAGATAAAAGAATACATAACTAAATAATTGATTTGCTAAATAATTAGTAATAAGAACATAAAAGTAATCAGTTTCTTTAAATATATTAGTTTTATTTATAACAATAAAAATACTAATAGCAATTAAAATATAAAGAATAAACCATATAATACTAAAAAGAGTGGGACTTAATGTAAATTTAGGTAATTCTAAATTATTATAAAACAAATCATTATATTTAAAAATAAAACCACTAATAAACCACGGGATTAAACATAGCAAAAACATAAAAAACTTTTTCATTTATATCACCTTTACTAATTTTATGAAAAAGAGTATTATATTATTATAAAAAAGGAGGCAAAAAGTTGACAAATATAACTGTAAGTATGAAAGATGAAATAGTAATGAAAATACTTCATTATTTCGTAACTAAAGAAAATTATAGGCCAATTATAGTTAGTGGAGTACAAAACGAAATATGGCTAGAAAATTTAGATAAAGATATATCATTAATAAGAATTAATATAAATTATATACATAATAACGAACAATTAAAAACTGATATGAGAAAATGTGAAGCAATAAGAAAAAGCATAAAAAAGAAAACATATAAACTTAACTTAAATATGCTCAACTTACTGGTGGATGTAAGAGATGAGGTTTCCTTAATTAGTGATAAATGTATAGAAAGTATTAAAATAGATAAAGTTTCTGACTTAAAAAAGAACGATATATTTAATACATTTTTTCCTAAATTTAAAGAAAGTGTAAGTGGTAAAAAAGCAGGGGTAATGGGAATGCTTCAAATGACTGAAGAACTAAATGAAAAGACAAAAACTGAAGAAAAGAAGCTATCTAAAGTATTTAGAAATATAAAAGCTCCAATTATTACATATGCTTTAATTATAATAAACATATTAATATATATAATATCTCTTTTTAATCAAAACTTTTTCATATATTATTTTGCTAATAAATTTGAGTTTGTTCAAAATGGAGAAATATATAGATTAATAACTTCTATGTTTTTACACGCGAATATTTTACATTTACTATTTAATATGTATGCTCTTTATATGTTAGGCCCTCAAATAGAAAAATTATATGGAAAGTTTAAATACTTATTAATATATTTAGGTTCTGGTTTATTTGGCTCTTTATTTTCAGTAATAACAAATAATAGCTTTGGAATAGGTGCATCAGGTGCAATATTTGGCTTATTTGGTGCTTTAATCTATTTTGGCTTAAAATACAGGGCTACATTGGATGGATTTATAAGAAGTGGAATAATACCAGTACTTATAATTAACTTAATAATTGGACTAGTTTATCAAAGTATAGACTTATCCGCACATATAGGAGGGTTATTAGGAGGAATGCTTCTTAGTTATACATTATGTGTTCCTAATAAAGAAAATAAATCAGATAGAATAAATGGAATAATAATATCAGTAATTTCTTTAATAGCCCTTTTCTATATACTTATGCTTAAATAGGAGGACAAATGGATTTATTTACAACTGATAATTATGAATATAAACCTTTAGCAGATAAAATGAGACCTCAAACATTAGATGAATTCTTTGGACAAACTAAAATAGTGGGAGAAAATTCTCCAATAAGACTAATGATAGAAAATGATAAAGTGACAAGTATGATATTCTATGGACCTCCAGGGGTAGGGAAAACAACATTAGCAAAAATAATAGCAAAAAAAACTAATTCATCATTTCAAGAAATATCTGCTGTAACTTCTGGTATAAAAGAAATAAAAGAGATAATAGAAATAGCTAAATATAATAAAACAAATGGTAGAAAAACAATTCTTTTTGTAGATGAAATACATAGATTTAATAAAGCAGTACAAGACGCGTTTTTACCTTTTGTTGAAAATGGAGATATAATATTAATAGGTGCGACTACTGAAAATCCATCTTTTGAACTAAACAATGCCTTGCTTTCTAGAGTTAAAGTATATGTATTAGAAAGTCTTAGTATAGATGACTTAATACAAGTAATAAAAAGAGCTTTAAGTAAAGAATACAAAGATGTTAATATCGAAGAAGATGGAATAAAACTAATAGCAAGTGTTTCTAATGGAGACGCTAGAGGTGCTTTAAATACATTAGAAAATTTAATAAATTTAACTAAAGATAAAAATGGTATAAAGAATATAACTAAAAAAGATGTAGCAAATTTATTAGAAAGTAAGGCTTTTTTATATGATAAAAATGGAGAAGAACATTATAATTTAATATCAGCTTTACATAAATCTATGAGAAATACTGATCCTGATGCAGCCTTATATTACTTAGCTAGGATGCTTTCTTCTGGAGAAGATCCACTTTATATAGCAAGAAGACTTGTAAGATTTGCTTCTGAAGATATAGGCCTTGCAAACCCGAATGCATTAACTCAAGCAATAAATGCATATAATGCAGCACATTTTTTAGGAATGCCCGAATGCAACGTAAATTTAGCACAAGCAGTGGTGTACTTAAGTGTAAGCCCTAAATCTAATTCATTATATACTGGTTATAGTCAAGCAAATGAAGATGCAATAAAAACTAAAAACGAAAAAGTACCACTTCATTTAAGAAATGCAGTTACAAAATTAGACGAATCTTTTGGTTATGGAAAAGGCTATAAATATGCTCACGAATATGAAAATAAAATAACTAATATGGAATGTTTACCACCATCATTAAAGGGGAAAAAATATTATATTCCATCTAATATAGGAAATGAAAAAAATATAAAAGAAGTATTAAAAGAAGTAGAAAAAATAAAAGCAAATTTAAAATAATATATAAAACTT
>CANRKW010000034.1 GCA_947631345.1 uncultured Bacilli bacterium
ACACTTTTACTTTACACATTACTAGTATTTGTAGTATTTAATAGTATTGGTGGTGTTTTAACATTAACTGGAATTGCTGCTTTAATTTTAGGTATCGGTATGGCTATTGATTCAAGTGTAATAACTATTGAAAAAATAAAAGAAGAACTAAAAAACGGTAACTCATTAAAAGAAGCATATCAAATAGGTAATAAAAGTAGTTTAGTATCATTAATAGACGCGAACATTACAACTTTAATTGCTGCAGTAGTACTATTTATATTTGGAGAATCTAGTGTAAAAGGTTTTGCAACAATGTTAATTATAACTATAATATGTACTATATTTACCATGGTACTAATAAATAGAAAGATATTTTCATATTTTGTATATAGTAATAAATTTGATAAAAAAACTAATATTTTAGTAGGAAAAGTAAAAACAAGAAAAGAAATAAAATCGTTGAAATTTTCACGTATTTATATAATATTTGTATTATTAATAGCTCTTTTAGGTATAATATTTTCATTTACTAGAAAAGTAAATTTAGGAATAGACTTTAAAGGAGGAAGCAGTATTACTATTAAAAGTGATAGTGAAATAAATACAGAGGAAATTGATGAAAAGTTAGGAAAGTACAATATAAGAAGTAAAGAAGTAAACAAAGAAAACGCATATTACATAATAGATAAAACATTAACAGAAGAAGAAATGAAAGAAATAAAAGAAGATTTTTCTTTACTTAATGTAACATTAGATATATCAGTAATTAGTAATATAGTAAAAAAAGACTTAACAATAAATGCAATAAAATCACTAATAATTGCTTCCATTTGTGTACTTATATATGTTACTATTCGTTTTACAAGTAATTTTGCTTTATCAAGTATTATTGCACTTTTAAGTGATATATTAGTAACTATTAGTATGTTTTTAATATTACATATTGAAATAAATTTTATATTTATAGCAGGAATACTTACAATAATAGGATATTCTATAAATGACACTATAGTTGTTTTTGATATAATTAGAGATAAATTAAAACTATTAAAGAATAAAAATAGAGAAAGTCTTACTAATGTAATAAAAGAAAGTATTAGCTTGTCTTTAAAAAGAAATATAATAACTAGTATAACTACTTTAATAGCAATAATTACACTTTTAATTATGAATGCTAAAGGAGTAAGAGAATTTAATATAACTGCTTTAATTGGTTTAACTGCTGGAACATTTTCTTCACTATTTTTAGCCCCTTATGTATTTTTAAAACTTGAGTGTTACAGAATAAAACATCCTAAAAAACAAAAAGATGATGATGAATTAGAAGAAAGATTAATTAAAGGAATTAATTCATAAAAAGGAGTAATAAATGACTTATGAAGAATTATTAAAACTACTTAATACTTATATGACTAAAGAAGAAATAGAACTAGTAAATAAGTATTATTTAGTCGCACTTGATATATATAAAGATATGAAAAGACTTACTAAAGAAGATTATATATGTCATAGTATTAGGGTTAGTTATATTTTAGCAGAACTTAAAATGAATGCTTTAACTATCGGGTGTGCTTTAATACATGAGGGAATAACTCTAAATAAAATAACTAAAGAAGAATTAACAGAAAAATTTGGAGAAGAAACTGCTAGTATTTTGTCTTCTATAAGTAAAATTAGCCATTTAAAAAGAACACTAGATAACACTAGTGATAAAGATAAATATAGAAGAATAGTAGTAGGCCTTGCAGAAAATCCAATAACACTTTTTATAAAACTAGCAGATAGGTTAGATAACTTAAAGACTTTATATGTACATGATAAAGAACATATAAATGATGTAGTTGATGAAACAGAAAAAATATATATTCCTATAGCTCATAGACTAGGAATTAAAAAAATGAAAAGTGAACTAGAAGACTTATGTTTAAAAATATCTGATCCAACAGGATATAATGATGTATTAGAAAAAATAAATAAAGACAGATCTGAACTAGAAGACTTACTTTTAAAAATGAAAGATGAAATAGTTGAATTATTAAATGAACACAATATAAAATTTGAAATAACCTATAGGGTAAAAAGTGTAAGAGGAATATATAATAAACTTGTAAAAGGGAAAAAATGGAATCAAATATATGATTTACTAGGACTTAGAGTTTTAGTAGAAAAAATAGAAGAATGTTATTTAGTAATTGGCCTTATTCATTCTAAATTTAGACCTATTCCTAAAAGATTTAAAGATTATATTGCAAACCCTAAAAACAATATGTATCAAAGTCTTCATACAACTGTATTTGGAGTCGATGGAACTGTTTTTGAAGTACAAGTTAGAACTTATGAAATGAATGAAATTGCAGAACATGGGGTAGCATCTCACTGGAGCTATAAAGAAAAAACTGATGGAAGTAAAACTGGAGTACTAGAAGAAAGACTAGCAAACTTTAGAACACTAATAGAAATAAATGAAATAGAAAATAATAGTGAATTTTTTAAAAACTTAAAAACACTTGAAAAAGAAGAAATGTATATATTTACGCCTAAAGGAGATATAGTTGAACTACCAATAGATAGTACTCCAATAGATTTTGCATATAAAATTCACTCAGAGGTTGGTAATAAAGTAGAAAGTGCTTTAGTAAATGGTAAAATAGTACCACTTGACTATAAATTACAAGACGCTGATATTGTAGAGCTTAAAACTAAAGAAGGAAGAACTCCTAGTGAAGCATGGCTTAAATTTGTAAAAACAGAAACAGCTAAAAGTAGAATAAAATCATATTTTAATAAAAAAGAAAAAGATAAAATAATAGAAACTGGTAAATTAGTATTAATAGAAGAAATTAAAAAAAGAAAATTAAATGAAAAAGAAATTCTAAATGAAGAAAATATATCTAAAGTATTAAAACAATTAAAATTAGATACATTTGAAGAATTATGTACAAGTATTTCTACTTTAAAATATACACCTAATACTATTATTAATATAATAACTAATGAAACTAAAGATAGAAAAGAAGAATTAGTAGAAAAATTACTTACTACTAATGTAACAAATAATTCTAAAAATAATGAAATAATTATTGCAGGACTTTCTAATATATTATTTAAAATAGCCCCATGTTGTAACCCTATAAAGGGTGAAGAAATAGTAGGATATGTTACTAAAGGAGAAGGAGTTTTAATACATAAAAAAGACTGTAAAAATGTAGATTTAAATAATAAACGGATAATAGATGCAAAGTGGAATCAAGAATATAGTGATAAATATACTACTATTTTAAGAATATATTTAGATTCAGGAAATGATCACTTAGTAGATATAATAAATGAAGCAACAAAAACTGATATAAATATAGTATCTATAAATAATAAAGGTAAATTAGATTATACTGATATATATGAATTTGTAATAAAAGTAAATAATTTAGAATCATTAAATAAATTAATAACTAATTTAAATAGTTTAGAGTTTGTTTCTAAAATAGAAAGGTAAAAATGAAAGTAGTAGTTCAAAGAAGTAAAGAAAGCACGGTTAGTGTTAATGGTAAAGTAATAGGAAAAATAGAAAAAGGCTATGTACTTTTATCTAGTTTTACATATGGAGATAATATAAAAATAGTAGATAAAATGATAGATAAAATACTAAATTTAAGAATATTTAAAGATGAAAATGATAAAATGAACTTAAGTATTTTAAATATAAATGGTGAAATATTAAATATTAGTCAGTTTACATTATATGCAGATACTTCTAAAGGAAATAGACCTAATTTTCTTTTAAGTTTAGATAAAGAAAATGCTTTATATTTATATAATTATATGAATGAAAGATTAAAAAGTAAAGGAATAGTTACAGAAACTGGAGAATTTGGAAGTGATATGTTTTTAAGTACTCAAAATGATGGACCTGTTACTATTATTTTAGATAGTAAAGATTTT
This sequence comes from uncultured Bacilli bacterium, assembly GCA_947631345.1. Next base: position 3,922 of record CANRKW010000034.1, read on the forward strand.
TAGAAGAAAACACTTGTTTAATAAAAATATTTATTATATAATGATTATGGTGGTATTATGTTAGATTATATAGAAGGAATAATAGAAGAAATTAATGGAGGGAATATTGTAATTAGTAATAATGGAATAGGTTATAATGTATTTACTCCAAACCCATTTTTGTTTAAAGAAGGAGAAAACTATAAAGTGTATTTATATAATCATATAAGAGAAGATGAATACAGTTTATATGGTTTTATTACTAAAGAGACAAGAGAACTCTTTTTAAAACTTTTATCTGTTAAAGGTTTAGGACCAAAAGTTGCTTTAACAATACTAGGTTCTGGTACAAATGAAGGGGTAATAGACGCGATAGAAAGAGAAAACATTTTATATTTAAAAAAGTTTCCTAAAGTAGGAGAAAAATTAGCAAGACAAATAATACTTGATTTAAAAGGAAAATTAGTAAGTAAAACTGAAACAGTAACAGAAAATGTAGAATTAATAGAAGTTCTTGAAAGTTTAGGTTATAAAACTCAAGATATAAAAAGAGTTATAAAAGATGTAAGAAGAGATATAAATATTGAAGAACAAGTAAAAGAAGCATTAAAATTATTATTAAGATAAGGAGGTAAGATGGAAGATATAACTAAGAGTGAATATCAAGAAGGAGATTCTTTTGAAAAAACAATAAGACCTTTATCATTTGACGAATATATAGGCCAAAGTGAAGTAAAAGAAAATATAAAAGTATTTGTAAGTGCAGCAAAAATTAGAGAAGTTGCACTAGACCACGTCCTTTTATATGGACCTCCAGGACTAGGGAAAACCACACTATCCCACATTATTGCAAATGAACTAGGGGTAAACATTAAAACAGCAAGTGGGCCTACAATAGAAAAAAGTGGAGATTTAGCAGCAATATTAAGTACTCTTGAACCATATGATGTTTTATTTATAGACGAAATACATAGAATACCTAAATATATAGAAGAAATTCTTTATAGTGCAATGGAAGACTTTAAATTAGAAATAATTGTAGGAAGTGAAGGACAAAGTAGAAGTATTAAAATAGACCTTCCTCCATTTACTTTAGTAGGCGCAACTACAAGAGCTGGAGACTTATCAAGTCCTTTAAGAGATAGGTTTGGAATAACTTGTAAATTAAATTACTATACAGATGAAGAGTTAACTTTAATAGTTAAAAGAAGTGCAAGAGTACTAGATTTAAATATTGAGGAAGAAGCAGCAAGTATAATAGCAAGAAGAAGCAGAAAAACACCAAGAATTGCTAATAGATTATTAAAAAGAGTAAGCGACTTTGCACTTGTATCAGGAAGTGCAGTTATTACTAAAGACATAACAAATGACTCATTAAAAAGATTACAAGTTGACGAATATGGGTTAGATAGTACTGACATAGAATACTTAAAAGCACTTATTGTAAGATTTAATGGTGGACCCGTTGGAATAGAAGCCATAAGTGCATCTATTGGTGAAGAACAAACTACAATAGAAGACGTAATTGAACCATTTTTACTACAAGAAGGTTTCATAAAAAGAACCATAAGAGGAAGACAAGTTACAGATAAATCTTACGAATACTTAAAAATAGAAAAATAACAGAACTATCTAAAAAGTTCTGTTTTAAATTTATCAATATTATTAGCCATTATACTTAAATAATCTTCACCATTTTTCTTTTGTTCATCACTTAAAGTAAACATATCATCTATATTTATCTTTTCTAAATTATTACTTGTAATAAAATTCTCTAAATCTTCATCTAATTTATCATTATTTAATATAAATATATAACTAACATCATTATTACTTATTAATCTTCTTGCTTCACTATAATTTCTAGTAAGATTTTCATTATCTTTATCTAAAGAAACAACATTAATGTTATATTTATCTAAAAATAACAATGAATCATTTGTAACTATTATATTATTTCTACTAGCATTTTGTCCCATCATAGTAAGACTTACATCAATTTCACTAATTTTTATTTTTAATTCATCATATTTATTACTTATATTATTTTGAGTATATATATTATCTACTGAATCAATAAGTGTTTGCTTAATATTTCTTGCTATCATTAAATAATTAGATGGATCTAACCAAAGTTCAGCTTCTCCACTTGTATAATTAACTCCTTTAGTCGCATCTATTATTGTTAAATTTGAATTTCTATTTAAAAAGTCAACTGCAAGTTTAGCTTCATTAGTAGCCCCAGAATAAATAAATATATCTCCATTACTATATATATCTTTTTGTTTATCAGATAACTCATATGTGTAGTAGTCTGATCCACTTGGATATATATTAGTTACAACTGCATAATCTTTATATAAATAATTTGTAATATATTCAATTGGATAAAGTGTAGTATAAATACTTACATCTTTTTCTCTATCTATCTTATCACAACCACTTATAACAAATAACATTAATAAAATAACCACTAATTTTTTCATTTAATCCTCCCTAGGTGGCAAATCAATACCACTCTTGCCAAATGGATGGCACCTTTTTATTCTTTTAATTCCTAAAATAATACCTTTAACTACCCCAAAACGGTCTATACATATTATAGTATATTCACTACAAGTTGGAAGAAACCTACATCTACTATGAGAATGCAAAGGAGTCACTTGGTATAATTTAATAAACCAAATAATCAATTTTTTCATACTTAACAAAAGTATTGTATCAAAAATCGTAGTAAAAATAAACACCAATTTACTAAAAAATAAAGACTTTTTTATAAAGAAATGTTAAAATAAATTAAAGGAGTGGACAAAATATATGAAAACATTAGAAAAATTTGGAATAAACTTAAATAATAGTAAACTTTTACAAACAGCTTTAACTCACACATCATATGCAAATGAACATAATATAGATTCATATGAAAGACTTGAGTTTTTAGGTGATGCAGTACTAGAACTAGTATGTAGTGACTACATTTTTAAAAAGAAACACTATAATGAAGGAGAAATGAGTAAGAAAAGAAGCCTATATGTATGTGAAAATGCCTTATATGAATATTCTAAAGAGATTGACTTAAAAAATTACATAAAATTAGGTAATGGAATAAAAGAAGCAAATAAAACAGTAATTGCAGATGTATTTGAAGCAGTAATAGGTACTATATATTTAGAACTTGGAATAGAAAAAGTAGAAGAATTTTTTGACAAATTAATTGTTCCTTATATAGAAAGTGACAAAGACTTTTTAAAAGACTATAAAACAACACTTCAAGAATTAGTACAAACAGAAAAGAAAAGTGTAGAATATGTTGTTACAAAAGAAGGAGGGCCTGCACATAAAAAATTTTTCTGTGTAAGTGTAATAATAGATGGAATAATATATGGAAGTGGATATGGTAGTAGTAAAAAAGAAGCTGAACAAAATGCAGCAAAAGAAGCAATAAAAAAACATGCATAGGTGGTAAAAATGTATATAAAAGAAATAAGAATAAATGGTTTTAAAAGTTTTGCAGATAAAGTAAATATAGAACTTAATAGAAACTTTACAGGTATAGTGGGGCCAAATGGAAGTGGAAAAAGCAATGTAGTGGATGCTTTAAAATGGGTAATGGGCGAACAGTCAGTAAAAACACTAAGGGGTAACGATTCAATGACTGATGTAATATTCAATGGTTCTTCTTCACGTGAAAAAAGTAGAAGTGCATCAGTTACAGTTCTTTTAGATAACACAGATAAATCACTTCCACTAGATTACAGTGAAATAGAAATAAAAAGAATAGTATATAAAACAGGAGAAAACGAATACTTCATAAATAAAGACAAAGTAAGACTAAAAGACATAACAGAAATGTTTATGGACTCATTTTCATCAAAAGAATCTCTTAGTATAATACCTCAAGGAAAAATAGATGAAATATTAGGTGGAAAACCAAGTGACAGAAGAGTGATATTTGAAGATGCAGCAGGAGTTTTAAAATACAAAAAAAGAAAAGAAGAAGCATTAAAAAAATTAGAAAAAACAAATGAAAATATTGATAGAATAGATATGATAATTACAGAATTATCTAAAGAACTTGAACCTTTAGAAGAACAATCTAAAAAAGCTCGCATCTATAAAGAAAATAAAGACAAACTATCAAACCTTGAAATATCAGTATTAGCATATGATATAAAAAACACTAATTTAGAATATAACATTAATAAAGAAACAAAAAAAGAACTAGAAAATAAACTAATAAATATAACTACTTCTAGTACTAAAGATAAAACAGAATTAGAAAACTTTAAATTAAAAAGAACATCTTTAGATGATGCAATTACTAAATTACAAACATCATTATTAGAAGAAACTGATAAACTAAATTCATTATCAGCTAAAAAAGAATTAACAAAAGAAAGAAGTAAATATGATAAAAATAATGATAAAATAAATACATATTTAAATGATTTAAAAGAAAGTAGTTTAAAACAAAAAAATGAATATGAATCTATGAAACTCAAATATGAAAGTGAATGTGAAAGAATAGATGAATTAAAGCAAAAATTAGATAAAAATAATACTAAAATAAATAAAATAACTAATGAAATAAAAACATATAACGAAGAATTAAACATAAAAACAAGAAAACTATTTGAGTTAAATAGTAAAAAAGATATATTAAATTATAATATAGAAAATATGACTAAAGTACCTATTTCAGTAAAAAGTGTTTTAAATAATCCATCTTTAGAAGGAATAATAGGAAGAGTAATCGATTTAATAGAAATACCAAATGAATATTTAACATCAATAGAAGTCTCATTATCATCTAGTTCTAACTATATTGTCACTTTAAATGATACATATGCTAAAGAAGCTGTAATGTATTTAAAAAGAAACAAAAAAGGAAGAGCAACATTTTATCCTTTAAACTTAATAAAACCTAGAAATATAAATGAAGAAGTATTAAATTTAGTAAAAAATGAAGAAGGTTTTATAAGTGTAGCATCTAATTTAGTTAGTTATGATACAAAATACAGTAATATAATAAACAATATATTAGGAAGTACTATAATAGCAAGAAATATAGATGATAGTATAAAAATAAGTAAGAAAGTTTTATCTAAATATAAAGTTGTATCTTTAGAAGGGGATGTAATAAATGTAGGAAGTTCTATTACTGGAGGAAGTCTTAATGAAAGTTTCAAAAGTAATGAAAAAACTGAATTAGATAATGTAAATAAAGATATAAAAATATTAGAAAATGAAATAGAGACATTAAAAAATACAATTAATGAAAGTCAAAAAGAAGAAGAAAATACTAAATCTATAATAAGTAATATGTCTTTAGAAATACTTAAATTAGATTCTTCTAATAATGATTTATATACTAAAACTAATAACTTAAAAATAGAACTTGATAAAATATTAGATGAAATTAGTAGTTTATCTAGTAGTACTAAAGAAGAAGAATTAGACAAAATATTAAATGAATACTATTTAGTAGAACAAAATAAGAAGTTATTAGAAACTAAAATAAAGGATTTAGAAAAAACTAGAAAAGACTTAATTATAGATATAGAAGAGACTGAAAGTAATATAAGAAAGACAGATGAATTTACTAAAGATTTACAAAATAAAATAAATGATTGTAATATAAAAGAAACTAAATTAAATATGAATTTAGATAATTTACTTAATAGATTAAATGAAGAATATTCTATGACTTATGAAAAAGCTAGAAATGACTATAATATTGATATAGATATAAATGATGCTAGAAGTATTATAAGTGATTTAAAAAGAGAGATAAAATCATTAGGAATAGTTAATTTAAGTAGTATAGATGATTATGAAAGAATAAATAAAAGATATGTATTTTTAACTACACAAAGAAAAGATTTAGAAGAAAGTGAAAATAATTTACTTAGTATTATTAAAGAGATGGATGATGTAATGATAGAAAAGTTTACTACAACATTTGAAAAAGTAAATATAGAATTTGGTAAAGTATTTAGAGAATTATTTAATGGAGGAGAGGCTAAATTAGAGCTTACAGACCCCACTAATATGTTAGAAACTGGGGTTGAAATAATAGCAAATCCTGCTGGAAAAAATCCTGGTGCGCTTAGTTTATTAAGTGGAGGAGAAAAAACATTAACTGCTATAAGTTTATTATTTGCAATAATGAATTTAAAAAGTGTACCTTTTGTTATATTAGATGAGGTAGAAAGTGCTTTAGATGATGAAAATGTAGAGAAATTCGGTAGATATATAAATTCATATAAAGGAAAAACTCAATTGTTAGTTATAACACATAAAAAGAAAACTATGGAATTTTTAGATTTATTATATGGGGTTACTATGCAAGAAAGTGGTGTAAGTAAGCTTGTAAGTGTTAAATTAGAAGATATAAGTGTTAAATAATGACTTTTAATTAAAACTTTAGTATAATTATAAATAGAGAGGAGTTTAGAGGTATGGAGAATAATAAGAAAACAGTCGTTTTATTAAGAATATTACCAATTATAGGTGTTATATTATCAATACTAACTGCTATTTTTCTACGTGCTAATTATGAT
>CANRKW010000035.1 GCA_947631345.1 uncultured Bacilli bacterium
GTTTTGCCATTATACCACGCATTCCAGAAAGTTGACCAAGTTGACTTGCATTACCTCTTGCTTTAGAAGTGAATATCATAGCAAGTGGGTTTCTATCTTTTTCTTTGTCCATTTCATCTATTACAGATTTTTGTACTTCTTTAGTTGCATCTAGCCAAAGTTTTACGACTTTTGCGTGTCTTTCTTCATCAGTTATTAAACCACGATTATATTGTTTATTTATTTTTGCTACTGTATCTTTAGTTTGATTAATTATAATTGGTTTTTGTTCACTTACTGGAATATCACTTAAACTAAATGTTATACCACTTACTGTACTATACTTAAATCCTAAATTCTTAAGTTTATCTAGGAAAATAGAAGTTTCAGTTGTTTTAAATCTTTTAAATATTTGAGCTATTAGTGTTTCTAAATCTTTTTTTACGAAAGCTGGAGTTACAGGCATTTCTTTAACTTTTTCTATTAGATTTTCTCCTTCAGAAATAAAGTATTTATGTGGAGTTAATCCTTCAAAATTAGCTTTTGATGGTTCATTTACATATGGGTATGCATCAGGTAAAATTTCATTAAATATTATTTTTCCTGGTGTAGTTACTAAATATTTATCAGTTACTTCATCTTCCCATACTTTATGACTAAATGAATTAACTGGAATACATACCCTAGTGTGTAAAGTTATGTTTCTTCTTTCATAATCCATTAAAGCTTCATTTGCATTTTTATATGCTTTTCCTTCATTTGGAAGACCTGCTATTTCAAGAGTTAAATAGTAGTTACCTAGTACCATATCTTGTCCAGGTGTTACTATTGGGCTTCCATCTTTTGGACTTAGGATGTTATTTGCACCAAGCATTAGTAATCTTGCTTCACTTTGTGCTTCTTCACTTAATGGAACGTGTACTGCCATTTGGTCTCCATCAAAGTCTGCATTAAATGCTGTACAAACTAGTGGATGTAGCCTTAAGGCTTTTCCACCAACTAATTTTGGTTCAAATGCTTGAATACCAAGTCTATGTAAAGTTGGCGCACGATTTAGTAAAACTGGATGTTCTTCTATTACATCTTCTACTATATCCCAAACTCTTTCGTCTTGTGCGTCTATTAATTTTTTAGCACCTTTTATGTTATGTGCAAGTTCTCTTTCTACTAGTTCGTGTATTACATGAGGTTTAAATAACTCAAGTGCCATTTCTTTTGGAATACCACACTCATACATTTTTAAAGTAGGGCCAACTGCTATAACACTACGACCACTATAGTCAACACGTTTTCCTAGTAAGTTTTGTCTAAATCTTCCTTGTTTTCCTTTTAACATACTAGATAAGCTCTTAAGTGGTCTATTTCCTACACCTTGTACACTTCTTCCACGACGTCCATTATCAATAAGAGCATCAACTGCTTCTTGTAACATACGTTTTTCATTTTGTACAATTATTGTAGGCGCACCTAATTCAATTAGTTTTTTTAATCTATTATTTCTATTTATTATTCTTCTATATAAGTCATTTAAGTCACTTGTTGCAAATCTTCCTCCAGGAAGTTGTATCATAGGTCTTAAGTCTGGTGGAAGTACTGGTAAAACATCAAGTATCATCCACTCTGGACGGTTACCACTATCAATAAAGTTTTGTAAGCAGTCTAATCTTTTTACAAGTCTTAATTTCTTTTGTCCTTGACTTTTTTCTACTTCTTTTTTTAAGCTTTCTACTTCTTTTTCTAGATTAACTTCACTAAGAAGAGTTTTAATTGCTTCTGCACCCATTCCTACTTTAAAGCTACTTCCATATTTTTCATAATATGCACGATATTCTTTGTCGTTTAAAGTTTGCTTTTTTTCAAGTGGGGCGATACCTGGATCTAATACTACATAACTTACAAAGTATATTACTTCTTCAATATCTCTTGGAGACATATCTAGTACTAGTCCAATTTTAGGAGGTACACCTTTAGTATACCAAATGTGGGCAACGGGAGTTGCAAGTTCAATATGCCCCATTCTTTCACGTCTAACTTTAGAACGAGTTACTTCAACTCCACATCTATCACATATTACATTTTTATATCTTAATCTTTTATATTTACCACAAGCACATTCAAAATCTTTAGTTGGGCCAAATATTTTTTCACAGTATAGTCCATCTCTTTCTGGACGAAGTGTTCTATAGTTTATTGTTTCTGGCTTTTTTACTTCTCCATAACTCCATGAACGTATTTTATCAGGTGATGCTATTCCTATACGAATGCCTTCAAACATATTTACATCCATCATTATTCTTCACCATCCATATCTTTTCCATCATATTCTAAATCATCTAATTCATCATATGAATCTTTTTCTTCTTCCTCTAAATAATCATCATTATATTGTACATTTTCAGGTTCTGGTATTATTAAGTCTTTTTCTTTTTTACCAGTTGTATCTACTTCTTCAATAGTTACTGGTACATCTTCTTTTTCTTCTTCTTTTTCAAGTTCTTTTAAGTCTTTTATTCCATCTTTTGTCATTATTTGTATGTCTAAACCTAATGCTTGGAATTCTTTTATTAATACTCTAAATGATTCTGGAACACCTGCTTGATCTACTGGTTTTCCTTTTACTAGTTGTTCATATACTTTTACACGACCTAGTACGTCATCTGATTTAATTGTTAGAACTTCTTGTAAAATATGTGCTGCACCATATGCATATAATGCCCATACTTCCATTTCTCCAAATCTTTGACCACCAAATTGTGCTTTACCGCCAAGTGGTTGTTGTGTAACTAAACTGTATGGTCCAGTACTTCTTGCGTGCATTTTATCATCTACCATGTGGTTTAGTTTAATCATATACATGACACCTACATTTACACGGTTATCAAATCTTTCACCAGTTTTACCATCATATAACCAAGTTTTGAAGTCAGGGTCTAGTCCTGCTTCTTTAGTCATAGCGCGTATATCTTCTTCAGTAGCACTGTCGAATACTGGAGTTGCAATATGTACGCCTAGAGTTCTTGCAGCCATACCTAAGTGAACTTCAAGAATTTGACCTAAGTTCATACGAGATGGAACACCTAGTGGGTTTAACATAACATCAACTGTTCTTCCATCAGGTAAATAAGGCATATCTTCTTCTGGAAGTACTAAACTTACAACACCTTTATTTCCGTGACGACCACTCATCTTGTCTCCAACTTGCATCTTTCTTTTCTTTATTAAGTATATTCTTATTATTTTAATAACACCAGCTGATAATTCATCACTGTTTTCTTTAGTAAATATTTGAACATCGTGTACAATACCAGAACTTCCATGAGGAACACGCAAAGAGGTGTCTCTTACTTCACGAGTTTTTTCACCAAATATTGCATGAAGTAATTTTTCTTCACTAGATAATTCTTGTACACCTTTCGGAGTTATTTTACCTACTAATATATCATTTTCTTTTACTTCTGTGCCTATTCTTACAATACCATTTTCATCTAGGTTCTTTCTTGCTTCTTCACTTACATTTGGTATATCACGAGTAAATTCTTCAGGACCTAATTTTGTGTCTCTTGCTTCTACTTCTAGCATTTCTATATGTACACTTGTTAGTACATCATCTTTTACAAGTCTTTCATTTAATATAACTGCGTCTTCATAGTTGTAACCATTATATGTCATAAATGCTACTGTTAGGTTTTTACCTAAAGCAATTTCACCTTTATCAGTAGAAGGACCATCTGCTATTATCATTCCTTCTTTTACTTCATCCCCTACATTTACAATAGGTCTTTGATTATAACAAGTTTCTGCATTACTTCTTTGGAATGTAATAAGTTCATATTCTTGTTTTCCTTTAGCTGATTTTACTACTATTTTTTTAGAGTCAACGTATTCAACAACACCACTTTCTTTTGCTTTTACTACAGCTCCACTATCAAGTGCTGCATAGTATTCTACTCCAGTTGCTACAATTGGTGCTTCTGTTGTTAGTAGTGGTACTGCTTGACGTTGCATGTTTGCTCCCATAAGTGCACGGTTAGCATCATCATGCTCCAAAAATGGAATCATACTTGTTGTAATACTAACTATTTGTGAAGGTGATACATCACTATAATCTACTTTATCTTTACTTACCACTAAATTATCTCTATTAAATCTTACTGGTACAGTATCACTCATTATTTCATTTTTATCACTTACATCTATTGTAGCAGGACATATATAATAGTTTTCTTCTTCATCTGCAGTCATATATACTATCTCGTCTGTTAATACACCATTTTTTACTTTTCTATATGGAGTCATAATAAATCCATATTCATTAAGTTTTGCAAATCCTGCTAAACTAGTGATAAGTCCTATATTTTGTCCTTCTGGTGTTTCTACTGGACAGATTCTTCCGTAGTGACTTGAGTTTACGTCACGCACTTCCATACCAGCCCTGTCACGAGAAAGTCCCCCAGGTCCTAAGGCACTTAATTTACGTTTATCATATAATTCAGCAAGTGGATTTATTTGATCCATAAATTTTGATAATTGGCTACTTCCAAAGAATTCTTTTAAAGCAGCAGTAACTGGACGAATATTTATTAAACTCTTTGGTGTAACTGTATCTATATCTTGAGTAGTCATTCTTTCTCTTATTACTCTTTCCATACGAGTAATACCTACTCTAAATTGATTTTGAATTAATTCTCCACCTTGACGAACACGTCTATTTGCTAAGTGGTCTATTTCATCATAATTACCTACACCATAATGAAGATTAATATAATATGAAACTGAAGCATATACGTCACTTATAGTTAAACGTTTTATATCTATACTTTGATCATTTCCTATTACTTTAATTAATTTATCAGACCCATCGTTTGCATATACAAGTACTTCTTGTACTTTATTATATTGGTCTAATTCTTCATTTATTTTAACTTCATGTAAGCCATAACCTGATGCAAATACTGGTTTTAATTCTTCTAATATTTCTTTAGTTATTACTGTACCTTTTTCTACTAAAACTTTACCATCAACTTTAATATCTTCACCAATACGATTATTAAGTAGTCTATCTATTACATTTAATTTTCTATTAAATTTATAACGCCCTACTTTAGCTAAATCATATCTAAATTTATCAAAGAATCTAGTTATTAATTGGTTTTTACTAGAGTCTAGTGTAGCAGGTTCACCTGGTCTTAATTTTTCATATATTTCTATTAAGGCTTCATCAGTATTTTTAGTTGAGTCTTTTTCCATAGTTGCTATCATATATTCGTCTTCTCCAAATACTTTTGTAATGTCTTCGTCACTTGAAAGACCTAAAGCTCTTAAAAATGTTGTAATAGGAACTTTTCTTGTTCTATCAATACGCACATAAAAGACATTACGAGCATCTAACTCATATTCAAGCCATGTACCTTTACTAGGTATAACTTCACTAGTAATTATATTACGTCCATTTTTATCTATTTCTCTTTTAAAATAGATACTTGGTGAACGAACAAGTTGACAGTTAATTACTCTTTCTACTCCATTAACTATAAATGAAGCATTTTCTGTCATTAAAGGAATATCTCCAAGATAAACCTCTTGTTCTTTTACTTCACCTGTTTCATTAATAAATAGTCTTGCTTTTACTTTTAAAGGTGCAGCATAAGTTACACGTCTTTCTTTTGCCTCATTTACAGAGTATCTAGGTTCATCTAGTGTATATTCACCAAATTCTAAAGATAAACTTCCACTAAAACTCTCTACTGGAAATATATCTTCAAATACTTCTTTGATTCCTGTTTCTAGGAATTCTTTAAATGAATCTTTTTGAACTTCTAAAAGATTAGAAAGTTCAAATTTGTTTTTTAGTTTAGAGAAATTTCTTCTTTCTCTATGCTCTCCAAATTTTTCAACTTTGTAAGCCAATATAGTCACCCCAATCCATTAGATTTAAAACATATTAATTAAATAATCTAGCAATTTATAATGTTATCAAAATTCTATCAATAAGTCAATTGATTTTTGCTTTAAAAACATAAAAACCTTTACTTTTTTCTACTAAAGTTATATTATATGTGTCCATTAAACGTTCATTTATGCTTTTAGCACCTTGGTCTTTTCTTATTACATACCAAAGTTCTCCATCTTTATTCATATAGTCTTTTGCGCTTCGAAGTAAATTTAGTACTTTTTCTTTTCCTATTCTTATAGGTGGGTTAGTTATTATTATGTCGTATTTACTTGTAACACTAGAATACATGTCACTTACAAAACTTTCACATTTTGCATTATTTTCTACTATATTTCTACTTGTTAAATGAACTGCTCTTTTATTTATATCTATAAGTGTAGAAAAACTATTAGTTATTTTAGATATTACAATTCCAATAACACCATAGCCACAGCCTATATCTAGTACTCTTTTGTTTAAGGATGCATTTTCTAAGTAAGATTCTAGTAATACTTTAGTACCATAATCTATTTTATTTTTAGAAAATACTCCTAAATCACTATAAAAACAAAAAGAGGTGTCTTTATAATTATAGGATATTTTTCTAATTTTACTTTCTAAATTTTCATTATTTGTAAAATAGTGTTCCATTATTCACCTCTTTCTTTTTATATAAACGCAAAAAAGCCTTAAATTATAAGGCTTAATAATTTACTTAAGTTCTACGCTTGCGCCGGCTTCTTCAAGTTTAGCTTTGATGTCATTTGCTTCATCAGCACTTACGTTTTCTTTAACGTTTCCACCATTATCAGCTAAATCTTTTGCTTCTTTTAGTCCAAGACCAGTGATTTCTCTTAATACTTTAATTACTTGAAGTTTAGCAGTTCCTGCGTTAGTTAGAACTACAGTTTTTGTACTACTTCCTTCGTCTTCTGTAGCTTGTACAGGTCCAGCAGCTACTACTGCAGCACTAGGATCTACTCCAAACTCCTCTTTCATCATATCAACTAATTCTTTAACTTCAAGAATAGTTTTTTCTTTTATTGCTTCAATTATATCTTTATTTTCTATTTTTGCCATTATTCATTTCCTCCTTCTTCTAATTTTTCGGCATATTGATTAAGCGCTATTGATAAGTTTCTTACGTGTTCAATTAAACCACCAGCAAACATTGTAAGAAGTCCTTCGTAACTTGGAATACTTGCATATTCTTTAATTACATCAAGTCCAACTTTTTCTCCATCAATGATACCAGCTTTAATTTTAAGATTTTCATTATCTTTAGCAGTTTCACTAACTATTTTTATTGGCTCGATTATATCAGAGCTAAATATGAATGCATTAGGTCCAGTCATATGTTCAAATAAATCAATGTTCTTTTCTTTAAATGCACGACTAGCTAATGTATTTTTATAAACTTTTAAATCGCTTCCAGTATCTTTTAAACTATTTCTTAATTTACTCAATTCAGCAACTGTCATTCCTTGATAGTCAACAAGTAATAATGTTTTTGAATTATCAATTTTAGTAGTTATTTCATTAACTAAGTCGCGTTTTAAGTTTAAATTCTTTTCGCTTGCCATTTTTCCTCCTTTATATAAATTTAAGTTTTCCCGAATATGAGGAAAACTTATAAAAGAATTTTTCCTCGGTAGGATTTACTACTAACCTACTGTCTTCGGTAATACTTGTATTTTACTACATTTTTTTAATTTTGTAAATATTAATTAAAACTAGTTAAATCTAATTTGATTCCAGGACCCATAGTACTAGAAATAGTAACGTTTTTAATAAATGTTCCCTTTACTCCACTAGGCTTATTTTTAATTACATCACTTACAAATGAAGTTAAGTTTTCAGCTAGTTTCTTTTCATCAAAACTTACTTTTCCTATTATAGCGTGTATGTTACCATTAGAATCAGCACGGTATTCAACCATACCTTTTTTAATGTTTTCAATAGTTGCTTCTACATTAGTTGTTACTGTTCCAGTTTTAGGGTTAGGCATAAGTCCTTTAGGCCCTAAAATTTTACCAATTTTTCCTAATGCAGCCATCATTTCAGGTGTTGCTACTATTGTATCGTAATCAAACCAATTCTCTTTACTGATTTTTTCAACCATTTCTTCTGCACCAACATAATCAGCTCCAGCTTTTTTAGCTTCCTCTATTTTAGTTTTAGTAATTACTAATATTTTTTTAGTTTTACCTGTTCCATTAGGAAGAGTAAAAGAACTTCTTATTTGTTGATCACTTTTAGAAGTGTCAATATTTAAGTTTAGTGCAACTTCAACAGTTTCATCAAACTTTCTTTTTGAAAGAGATTTTACTAATTTGACCGCTTCTTCTACATTGTAAGATTTTGTCTTATCAACTTTACTAGAAGCTTCCACATAAGCACGTCCATGACGTTTCATATTTTTCCCTCCTTTATGTGGTAATTATTTCATTATATATTTCTCACGTTTATTCTTCTTCTTTTTCTTCTGGTTTATCTTGTTCAGTTGCTTCTACTTCTGGAGTTTCTTTATTAGCCATATCTTTAGCTTCAGCCTCCATACTTTCTAATTCAGCATCAAGTTTAGCCATTTCAGCTTCTGCTTCTTTAGCTTCTTCTGCTTGTTCTTTAAGTTCAGCATCATTTAAACCTATAACTGATATTCCCATGTTTCTTGCTTGTCCTGCTATTGTGTTCATAGCGCTTTCTACATTTTTAGTGTTTAAGTCTGGTAATTTAATTTCAGCTATTTCTCTTAAGTCATCTTTAGTTATTGATGCAACAACTTCGTTAGCACCTTTTACACCACCTTTTTTAATTCCTGCTTTTTTAAGTATTATTGAAGCAGCTGGTGGAGTTTTAAGTACAAAGTCAAAAGTTCTGTCTTCATATACTGTAACTTCAACTGGAATTATATCTCCCATTTTTTCTCTAGTTGCATCATTATATTTAGTACAAAACTCTTGTAAGTTTATACCTAAAGGTCCGAATACAGTACCAACTGGTGGAGCTGGTGTAGCTTTTCCTGCTGGTAATTCAATTTTTACAACTTTAGTAATTTGTTTTGCCACGAAAAACACCTCCTACTTTTTTTATAATAGTTTTATTTTTTTCGCGAGTGGTTATAATGAAACTCTTTCTCCCACTTATTTAGTCATATAATAAAATATATAACTCTAGATGTGATAATATCACAAAAATATGTAAAATTCAAGAAAAAAAATCACTTCCACTAAAAAATCGGCTTATTAATACCGATTTATATTTAAGTATTTAACTCTATTTACTTAATTTTTCTAAAACATATGTCTTGCTAGCTAAATCTTTATCTGCAGTTCTAGCCTCCATAATAACATCATTAACTTCTAGTGAATAATCTATTACTAATTCGATTAATTCTCTAACTTCTTTTTCTTTTAATAAAGCAAATAATTTTTTTCCAGCTTCATACATTTCTAAATAGTAAGCATATAATTCTTTATCTTCTTCACTATGTATTTTAGAATTTTTTAATATATGATTTTTAGATGGAAGAGCGCTTATTGCATTATAAAAAGCTGGATAACTTTTATATATTCTTGCTGCGTTCATAAAAAACATTAATTCTGTTTTCTTTCCATATAAACCAGAATAAAATTCAGGATGCTTAATAGCTAGTAAATCAACTAAAGGCATTACAACACCATACATTTTCATCATATCTTTTGTGGCATCTTCTCCTTTTCTTTCACTATAAGCATTTACCATATTGTTTTTACATGTTTCTAATAAAGATATTACATCATCAAAAAATTCATTATTTGTCTTTTCCATAAATTTCCTCCTTAACGGCTGAATATTGTACCATATAAACTCTGTTAAGTCAAATCTAATTTTTAGATATTTGTACCAAATCTACTTCTACTGGTGTTTCTTGTCCAAATAAATCTATTAATACGTTTAATTTTTGATTTTCTAAATCAATACTTTGTACTTTACCAAACATGCCTTTAAATGGTCCATCTATTATTGTTACAGAGTCTCCTTCATTAAGTTCAGTATTAACATCTATTCTACTTAAGCCTTCACTTGCAAGAATTTTGTCTATTTCTTGTGGAAGTAATGGTGTTGGTTTTGCTCCTTTACCACTAGAACCTATAAAGCCAGTTACACCAGGGGTATTACGTACAACATACCAAGCTTCATCACTCATAATC
>CANRKW010000036.1 GCA_947631345.1 uncultured Bacilli bacterium
GAGTAAGTGATAAAGGTTGAGGTGTTCCTTGTGAATGCATGAAAGTGGTAAAAGCACGCCTGAAGTTATTTACACAGTTTTACATGCTGGGGGAAAATTCGAAAGTTCTGGCTATAAAGTAAGTGGGGGACTTCATGGGGTAGGTGCAAGTGTAGTAAATGCCTTATCTAAAGCTATGAAAGTTACAATTGAAAGAGATGGCGGAATATACGAAATTACCTTTAAAAATGGAGGACACGTTGACACACCTTTAAAAAAAATAGGTACTACTAAATCTACTGGTACAACTGTAGAATTTTGGCCTGATGATAAAATATTTGACACAGTTAAATTTAGTTATAGTACTATTACTGAAAGGATGCAAGAAAGTGCTTTTCTAATAAAAGATTTAACTATAGAAATAGTAGATGAAATAGAAGATAAAAGTGTAACATATCATTATGAAAATGGTCTAGTTTCTTTTGTTGACTTTATAAATGAAAATAAAACACCACTTCATAAAACAATAGATTTTACTGCTATGAAAAATGATATAGAGGTAAGTATTGCTATGTGTTATACAGATTCTTATAGTGAAAACATCATTTCATTTGTAAATAATGTTAAAACAATAGATGGTGGAACACACGAAGTTGGTTTTAAAACAGGTGTTACTAAAGTATTTAATGAATACATTAAAAATAATAATTTAGCAAAAGGCAAAAATGTTCTTTTAGAAGGAAGTGATACAAGAGAAGGTTTAACTGCTATTATAAGTGTACAAGTACCTGAAAACTTACTTCAATTTGAAGGACAAACTAAAGGAAAATTAGGTACACCTCTTGCTAGAAGTGTAACTGAAAGTATAGTTTATGAAAAACTTTCTTACTTTTTAAATGAAAATAAAAGTGTTGCTAGTCTTATTATGGAAAAAGCACTAAAAAGTAAAGTTGCGCGTGAAGCAGCAAGAAAGGCTCGTGAAGAAGCAAGAAATGGAAAAAGTAAAAGTTCTAAAGATAAAATATTAAATGGTAAACTTACTAAAGCAGCAGGAAAAGTAAAAGAAAAAAATGAGTTATTTTTAGTAGAAGGAGATTCAGCTGGAGGAAGTGCTAAAACTGGAAGAAATAGAGAAACTCAAGCTATACTACCTTTAAGAGGAAAAGTTTTAAACTGTGAAAAAGCAAGTAATAATGATATAAATGGAAATGAAGAAATAAATTTAATTATACAAACTATAGGTGCTGGAATTGGAAGTGATTTTAAACCAAGCGAGTCAAACTATGGAAAAGTAATAATAATGACCGATGCAGATGATGACGGGGCACATATTCAAATATTACTTTTAACTTTCTTTTATAGATTTATGAAACCTTTAATAGAAGCAGGTATGCTTTATATTGCAAATCCACCACTTTATAGTATTGAGTATGGAAAAGTAAAAGAGTATATACAAACTGATGAAGATTTAGCTAAAAAAAGAAGTGAAATAAAAGGCTCATACAAAATAAATAGATTTAAAGGACTTGGTGAAATGGACGCGGAAGAGTTATTTGAAACTACTATGGACCCAGAAAAAAGAAGTCTAATAAAAGTTACAATAGAAGACGCGCTTCTTGCAGAAAAAAGAGTAAGTGTTTTAATGGGAGATAAAGTTGACCCTAGAAAAGAATGGATAAATGAAAATGTGGACTTCACACTAGAAGATAATTTTAGGAGGTAAAAATGGCAAAGAAAGATAAAGACATAGTAGAGAAAATTTACGATTATACCCTAGAAGAAATAATGGGAGATAGATTTGCAAGATATTCTAAAAGTATTATTCAAGACCGTGCCTTACCAGACGTAAGAGACGGGTTAAAACCAGTTCAAAGAAGAATATTGTTTTCTATGTATGAAAGTAAAAATACTTTTGATAAACCTTTTAGAAAAAGTGCAAAAGCAGTTGGTGACATAATGGGAAAATATCACCCTCATGGAGACTCTGCAATATATGATGCGTTAGTGAGACTTAGCCAAAAATGGAAAATGAGAGACCCTCTTGTTGAAATACACGGAAATAATGGTTCAATTGATGGAGATGGGCCAGCAGCAAGCCGTTATACAGAAGCAAGACTTACAAAACTAAGTAACACTCTTTTAGAAGACTTAAATAAAGATACTGTAAAAATGACACTAAACTATAGTGATGAAGATTTAGAACCTACTGTTTTACCAGCATCTTTTCCAAACTTACTAGTTAATGGTAGCACTGGTATTTCAGCTGGGTACGCAACAGACATACCACCACATAATTTAGGTGAAGTAATAGACGCGACTATAAAAAGAATAGATTCACCTAACTGCAGACTTGAAACAATACTTGAAATAGTAAAGGGGCCTGACTTTCCAACAGGTGGCGTAGTAGAAGGAAAAATAGGACTCATAAACGCATACACTACAGGTAAAGGAAAAGTAGTACTTCGTTCAAACTACGAAATAGTAAATGAAAAAGGAAAAAACCAAATAATAATTAAAGATATTCCATATGAAGTATTAAAAGAAAACTTAAAAAAGAAAATAGAAGACATAAAATATGATAAAAAAATAGATGGAATAAATGATGTAATAGATGAAAGTGATTCCATCAACATGGCTCGCCTTATAATAGACTTAAAAAAAGACGCAGATGCACGTCTTATAATTAACTATTTACTTAAAAACACAGAACTACAAATAAACTATAACTTTAATGTAGTAGCAATAGTTAATAAAAGACCAAAAACATTAGGTATATTAGAAATATTAGATGCTTTTATTGAACATAAAAAAGAAGTAGTTATAAATAGAAGTAATTTTATGTTAGATCACGCATTAAAACGTATGCATATAGTAGAAGGTTTTATAAAAGCTTTAGATATACTAGATGAAGTAATAAAAACAATACGTGCTAGTAAAAATAAACAAGATGCGATAGAAAATTTAGTTAAAGAATATACATTTACTACTGAACAAGCAACAGCAATAGTAATGATGCAATTATATAAATTAACTAATACTGATGTAACAGAATTAATAAATGAAAAAGAAAGTCTTGAAAAAGAAATATCTTATTTAAAAAGTATATTAGAAAATGAAGATGTATTAAAAGGTGTTATGAAAGATGAATTAAAACAAATCAAAAAAGAATTTGCAACCCCTAGAAGAACAATAATACAAGATGAGATAACTGAAATAAAAATAGATGAACTTTCTATGATACCTAAAGAAGATTATATAGTAAGTGTTTCTAAAAGTGGTTATATTAAAAAAGTAAGTATAAAAAGTTATAATCAAAATAATGAAACTGATAGTGAATATACTCTAAAAGAAGGAGATTACTTACTAGGTTTATACAAAATAAATAATATTGATACTTTAATACTTATAACTAATTATGGAAATTATTGTTATTTACCTATTAGAGATATAACTGAAACTAAATATAAAGAAATAGGAAAACATATAAGTAGTTATATTCCTTTAGATGAAGGAGAAGTTTTAGTTTCTTCATTTGGTATAAAATCATTTGATGAAAGAACTCTTACTTTATTTACTAAAGATGGTATGGTTAAAAGAACAAAACTAGAGAATTTAAAAGTAAATAGATATTCTAAACCTATGGTAATATTTAAACTAAAAGATAACGATTTAGTAGTAAGTGCAAGTATTAATGAAGGGGATGCATACATTGTTACAAAAAACGGCTTTTTACTTAAATTTAATAAAGAAGAAATACCAATTGTAGGACTTAAAACTAGTGGAGTAAAAGGTATAAAACTTACACAAGATGAAGTAATAAATGGTTTTATTACAAATACAACTCACGAGTATATTAGTATATTTACATCATTTAACACAGCAAAAAGAATAAAACTAAGTGATATAACTTATAGTAAAAGAGGTTTAAAAGGAGAAAATATATTAAAAAGTCCTAAATCTAAAAAATATGACATAATAAAATCTTACCCAGGAAGTACTAAAACAAACTACGGAATAATAAAAGATGATGTTACATTAATAAAATCAAGTGATATAAATATAATGGAAAAAACAAGTACTGGTAGTGTTATAGATAAAGGAAATATAAATGAAATATTCAAAGAAGCAAGACTTAAAGTAATAGATGATAAAAAAGAAGAACCTATAAATAAAGAAACAAAAGAAGAAGTAAAAGAAAAACCTAAAGAAGAAAGTGAAAAAGTATATGAAACACTTACTATGAGTGATTTCTTTGATGAATTTAAAATATAAGAGATTGAATATCTCTTTTTCTTATTGTAAAATGTAATTAATGGGTGGTGGTATTAATGAATGATGTAACACTTTTACCAATTGATATGTATCAAGTAGTTAATAAATGTTTGTTAAATGAAAACGATAAACTTGTTTTGTCTATGCTTTATATGCCTATTATAGGTAACACAGCAATAGCTTTATATAACACTTTATATAACGAACTAAAAGCAAACAACTATGTAAGTAGTGAAATATCACATCATCATTTAATAACCATTTTAGGAGAAACTTTAGAAAACATAAAAACAGCAAGAATTAAATTAGAAGGAATAGGTTTATTAAAAACATACTATAAAAAAGGAAGTATCAATTCATATGTCTATGTATTATATAGTCCTTTATCAGTAAGTGAATTTTTTAATCATCCAATTTTTAATATTGTACTTTTTAATAATGTAGGTAAAAATGAATATTTAAGACTTAAAAACTATTTTCAAATTCCAAAATTAAATTTAGAAGGATATAATGATATAACAAGTCCTTTTGATATGACTTTTAAAAGTGTAGCTTATACAACTATGGAATTTATAGATAATATAGAAGTGTCTTCTAAAAATAAAAGAGGTTTGTCTTTTGAAAATATGTTTGATTTTGATACATTAATAAGTAGTATACCAAAAAACTTATTAAATAAAAATGCTCTTACTAATTCAGTAAAAGAACTAATAACTGATTTGTCATTTTTATATAAATTAAATCCTTTAGAAATGGCAGATATAGTAAAGGTAAGTATAAATGAATTAGGTTTGATAGATAAAGAAGAACTTAAGAAAAACACAAGAAAACATTATGAATTTAGTAATAATGGAAGACTTCCTAGTTTAGTCTATAAAAGTGAAAAAACTATTTCTAAAAAAAGTACAAATAAAATAGATAAAATGATTAATGTATTTGAAACAACAAAACCTTATGATTTCTTAAAAAGTAAATATAAAGGTGTAAAACCTACTAATCAAGATATGCAAATACTTGAAATGCTTATAGTAGACTTAAAATTTCCTCCATCAGTTTGCAATGTTTTAATAGATTATATACTAAAAACTAAAGATAACAAATTAATAAAAAGATATGTAGAAACAGTAGCGGGTGAATGGAAAAGAGCAGGACTTAAAACAGCAAAAGAAGCAATGGAATATGTAGAAAAAAATCATAATAAATTAAAAGAAATGAAAAGTAAAAAAATTGAAGTACAAAAAATAGATAAATCATTAGAAAAAGTACCTGAATGGTTTGATAAAAACATAAAAGATGAAAATATTGATAGTAAAGTAAAAGATGAATTTGAAGAATTTGTTAAGGAGTATGTATGAATATAAATATACAAAAATCAATAAAAGATATAGAAAGTTCTAATATGAAGAACTTTAAAATAGCAATGGAAAATAAAGACTTTGCTTTTATTGCTTATAAATTAGATATGGATGATAAAGTTTTATGTAAATACACTACTAAAATAGAAAATACTGTTAGTGAACTAAATAATTGTAAGAAATGTAAAGGATTAAGTGGTTGCTTAAATAGTGTGACGGGGTGTGTTAATTATCCTAAAAAAGAAGGAGAATATTTAGTGTTTTCTTATGTACCTTGTAAATATCAAAAAGAAAAGATAAAAAATGAAAGTAAAGTAATATTTTATGAAACACCAAGTGCTTTAAAAGAAGCTAAATTAAGTGAAATTTATACTAATGAAAAATCAAGAGAAAAGATACTTATATATATAAAAGACTTCTTAAAAAATTATCCTAATAAAAAAGGGGTATACTTATATGGTTCTTTTGGATCAGGTAAAAGTTATATAATAAATGCTATTTTAAATGAATTAAGTAAAAAGAGTATTACTTGTGTTAGTGTATATTTTCCAACTCTTTTAAAAAAACTAAAGGATTCTTTTAATGGAAAAACAGGGTTATATGAGCAAACTTTTAATGAGTTAGAAAATGCAGATGTGTTATTAATAGACGATATTGGGGCGGAAAATAACACGGCTTGGAGCAGGGATGAGGTACTTAGCACATTACTGCAAAGTAGGATGGACGAAAAAAAGATAACATTTTTTACATCTAATTTTACATTAGAAGAATTAGAACATCATTTGAGTGAAACAAAAGATTCAACTGAATTAATTAAAGCAAGAAGAATAATAGAAAGAATAAAACAATTAAGTACACCAATAGAATTAATTGGAGAAAATAAAAGAAAGTGAAAAATCTATAGACAAAAAATATAGGTGTGCTATAATGAATAAGGAGGATATAGAGGATTTATATGAAGAAACTATTTTTATTAATTGTAATTAGTTTAGTAAGTCTTACTGGATGCAAACAAGAAAACATTGAAGGAAGTTTAAATGACATAATGGATAAGTTATATGAAGGAATTGATGAAGAAAACTTGCCAATGTTAGAAAGAATAGACTTAACTAATGAAAATGTAGAAAGATATTTATTTACTGACGACATCGAATTTACTGAAGGAATAGTAAGTGAACCACCAATAACATCAATACCACATTCAGTTGTATTAGTTAGACTAAAAGATGCGAGTGATGCAAGTGAAGCTGTTGAAGAAATAAAAGAAAATGTAAACCCAAGAAAATGGATTTGTGTTGAAGCTAAAAACGTATATGTACTTTCTAAAGGTGACTTAGTTCTTTTAGTAATGGCAGACACTGAAGCTGACGACTTAGGTATAGCAGATTCTATAAAAGAAAATTTTGAAAAATTAAAGTAGGTGAATTATGGTATTTTCAAGCATAACATTTCTCTACTTTTTTTTACCATTATTATTTTTAGTATATTTTATAATACCTAAAAAATATAGAAATTTTGTAATTTTTATATTTAGTATACTATTTTATATATTTGGTGAAAAATGGTATGTGATACTTTTATTAATATCTTGTTTATTTAATTATATAATAGGAAGATTAATAGGAAATAATAAAAATAAAATCTATTTAATTATTGGATTAATTTTTAATATTGGATTACTTATTTATTATAAATATACTAACTTCTTTATTAGTACTTTTAATGATATATTTAATTTAAATTTGAGTACTTTAAATATAGTTTTACCTTTAGGAATAAGTTTCTTTACTTTTCAAAATATAAGTTATTTAATAGATGTATATAAAAAAGACGTAGAAAGTGAAAAAAATCTTTTAACATATTTAACTTATATAACATTTTTTCCTCAGTTAGTAGCAGGTCCTATAGTAAGATATAAAGATGTTTTAAATGACTTAAATAATAGAAAAGAATCTATTAGTAATTTTTCTTTAGGTGTAGAAAGATTTGTAATAGGCTTAGGTAAAAAAGTAATAATAGCAGATACTCTATATCACTTTGGTACTAATGTATATTCTTCTAATATGTCAATGCTTTCATATATATTAGTTGCTTTATCATTTTTACTTCAAATATACTATGACTTTTCAGGTTACAGTGACATGGCAATCGGACTAGCTAAAATGTTTGGTTTTAACTTAAAAGAAAACTTTAATTACCCATTAACTAGTACAAGCATAACTGAATTTTGGAGACGTTGGCATATGTCTTTATCATCATTTTTTAAAGATTACGTTTATATTCCATTAGGTGGTAGTAGAGTAGGAAACCTAAAATACATTAGAAATATATTAGTTGTATGGCTTTTAACAGGTTTTTGGCACGGAGCTAGTTATAACTTTATATTATGGGGATTATTCTTCTTTATAGTACTTTTAATAGAAAAATACATATTAAAAAAATACTTAAAGAATAATATTTTCTCTCATATATATACATTTATACTTCTTCTTATTAGTTTTGTAATATTTAATATAACAGATTTAAATGAATTATTAATATTCTTAAAAGGTATGTTTGGAATAGGTGTAAAATTAGTAAATAAAGAAAGTTTATATTACTTAAAAACTAATATAGTACTTATAATAATATCATTAATTGGTTCTACTACAATACTTAAAAATCTATATCAAAAATTAAGGAAAGGAAAATATAATAAAGTGATTAATATTCTAGAAATAATATATATTCCATTAATTTTAATACTTTCAATATCTATATTATTATCTTCATCTTTTAATCCATTTATATATTTTAGATTTTAATATGAAAGAAAAAATAATATCATTAACTTTTATAATAATAAGTTTTTTAGTACCTATAATTATATTTACTAAAGAAGATACTATAATTTCTAATTATGAAAGAAGAAAATTAGGAACTAAAGAAGACTTAAAAAAAGACTTTTTAGGTAATATTGATACTTATATGACAGATCAATTTCCATTTAGAAATAACTTAATTAATATAAGTAATATATTTAATAGATATGTACTTTTAAATTATGAAAATAATGATGTATATATTTATAAAGATTATATTATAGATAAAAACTCTTCTACTAATAAAAAAAGTATAAATATATTTATAAATAAAATAAATAATATTATAGATAACTATTTAGATAATTCTAATGTATATATAAGTATTATACCTGATAAAGGATATTTTTTAACAGATGATTATTTAAAATTAGATTATGATTATATATATAAAGAAATATTAAATATAAATGCTAAATATATAAATTTAAAAGATGAAATAAAATTAAGTGATTACTATAAAACAGATATACATTTAAAACAAGAAAGTTATATAAAACTATTAAAAGAATTAAATAAATATATGAATTTTAATTATAAAGAATCTAAATATGAAAAGATAGTTTTAAATGATTTTAAAGGTTCTTCATATAGTAAAGTACCAAGTACTTTTAAAAGTGAAAACTTAATATATTTAAGAAATAATATAATAGATAATACACTAGTAAAACATTTAGAATATGATATAAATGAAGTATATGATTTAGATTCATATGAAAGTGTTGATCCGTATAACATCTTTTTATCAGGACCAAGTGCATATATAGAATTAACTAATAATAAAAGTACTACTAATAAAGAACTAATTTTATTTAGAGATTCATTTGGAAGTAGTATATCTCCAATATTAAGTGAATATTATAAAAAAATCACTTTAATAGATTTAAGATATGTAAAACTAGATTATATATTAGATAAAGTTAATTTTAATAATAGTGATGTTTTGTTTTTATATAGTACTTTAATAGTAAATAGTGATATATTAAAGTAAAGTAAAAAAAATTTTCATAATTAAAATGACTTGAAAAGATAAGAAAAATATTGTAATATAAATATGTAGAGTAAAGAAGAAAATAAAAAAATCTACAAAATAAAGGAGAAAGATAGATATGAAGTTAACTAGAGAATTTGTACAAAATATTGCACCGGGGGGGGTATTTTAGA
>CANRKW010000037.1 GCA_947631345.1 uncultured Bacilli bacterium
AATAATCCAACTCTTTTTATTTTTCAACTATTTTTGTTATAAAATTAAAGACTTTTCGTCAGAAATTTGGTACAATTATTATAGAGGTAGTTATGAAAAGAAGAAAGAAAGTTAAAGTTAATTATAAGAATTTGTTTATTTTAATTATTTTTATATCTGTTTTAATTTATTTAGGTGTTTCTATATTTAAGATGTTTACTAAATCAAAGGATGATGAATTTAATCAAGTTACTATTACTGAAGAAGAAAAACATTTAGATAGTTTAGGTTATAGTAAATCTGAAATAAGGAGTATAGTTTCTAAAATGGATAAAGATGAAATTTTAAAATTAAGTAAAAAATACGATAATTTAGATAAGTATTTAAGTATCCCATACTTTCATATAGAAAATATAGATAGATATGATTTACTTTCTGATACTTATAGTATAGAAGAAGCAATAATGAGAGTTAATACTAATATAGATAAACCTTATTATACCGATGTTAAAGATATAACAGATCCTAATGATATGCTTACTTTAGTTAATAAGTATTATAAGTTATCAAGTAGTTATGAACCAGATGATTTAATTTATGTTGGAAATAATCAAAGGATGAGAAAAGAAGCTGGGGAACATATGATAGATTTAATTGAAGACTTAAAAAGTACTGGGCTTTATATTC
Organism: uncultured Bacilli bacterium; assembly: GCA_947631345.1. The sequence goes on from CANRKW010000037.1 coordinate 667, forward strand.
AAGCACAAAGTGGGTATAGAAGTTATGAATTACAAGAAAATTTATACACAGGTTATGTTGCAAGTCACGGACAAGAAAGTGCTGATTTAGAAAGTGCAAAACCAGGGCATTCTGAACATCAATTAGGTTTAGCAATGGATTTAAGTATTGATGGAACATTAGATGAAAGTTTTGGTCTTACAGAACAATTTGATTGGTTACAAGAAAATGCCTATAAATATGGATATATATTAAGGTATCCTAAAGATAAAGTTTATATGACAGGTTATATGTATGAACCTTGGCATTATAGATATGTTGGTATAGATGTAGCCACAGTAATACATAATGAAAATCTTACATATGAAGAATATTGTGTTAAATATAGAGGACTTTATTAAGTTCTTTTTTTTATAGCAAATTTTTTACAGTTTTTCTCCTTAATAAGATATATTCTTTTACTTGGATAGATTCTAAATTTATATGTTTTATTAGCAAACATACTATCACCTCCATCAGTAATTAAACTATAACACTAACGTTTGTGTATGTCAAGAAAAATAAAACAAATTTTTTATATTTTTTTTATCACTATTTTATTTTTCTAAAAAACTTCTTTTTTTTATAAAAATAAAATAAAATAATATACTTATAATAAATAATATAACTAAACTAATAGTCATTTTTATTAAAGAAAGTTCACTTTTAGAAAACTCTTTATTATCAAATATTCCCTTTTTACTTTTATCTTTTGCAAAAGTTGTTTCAGTTCTGTTTACAGATATATGATAAGTATTTGACACTTTTCTATTTACACTTGTTACTTTTACATAAATATCTTTACTGTTTTTTGTTACTTTCACTAACATATCTGGATAAGGTGTTTCATATTTTAAATTAATCGTGTCACCTTCTTTTGTATCTATATAATATTCATAAATATCACTTTTAAAATCTATATTGAATCCTTCTATACTTAAATCTTTTAAATTAGCTTCATCATCATAAATAAAAGTCTCTCCTCTTATTATATTTAATGTATATACATCTATTAATTCTTCATTTTTATAAATATTAATTTTTATCTCATTTAGACCTTTTTTTAAACTGATACTACCTACCCCAGTTGCTTCTTCATCTGTACTTAAATCTATATTAATTCTTATTATTTCAGTTTTACTATTTACAAATACATTGTATTTTTTTATATTTTCATTAAATTCAGGCACTAATTTGTAATCATTAATAGAAATATTAGATACTCCCATTAATAATTCAGAAAATGAAAAAAAGGATATTAATAATACAAATAACTTCATATTGAATCTCCTATTCTATTACATCTATTATTATATCCTTTTTATCTTTTAAAATACTCTCTATTTTTATTGAATCTTTTATGTCTTTTTCTATATTTTTAGGTAATACATCATAATATATAACTGCCATAAGTTCATCTTTTTCTATTTTTTCGTATAGATTTTTTGTAAATCTTATACCTACTTTACTATTTTTTTCTTTACTTAAACTTCTTACTATTTTAGATATTTTTAATGGATCAATATTAGTTATATAACCTTTTTTTGGTGATTTTATTTCTAATGTTTTATCACTTATTTCTACACTTTTTAAGTCTCCTCCTTGAGCTTTTATCCATTGTTTTAGTTTATGTGTAGAAAGCCCTATACTTAAAACGAAATCGACTTTTTCTTTTGCTTTTTCTAAAGATATTTCACTTCCTTTAGAAACCATCATACTCGAAATTGTTTTGACTAATTTTTCTAATCTTTCATTTCTATAACCTAAAAAGAAATATACGGCTTCTAAAACTTCTAAACCATCACCCACAGTATAACCTAAAACTGAAGACATATCTGTTAAAACACACACTACTTTTCTTTTAAAGTAAGCACCTATTTTTATCATATATTCTGCTAAAGTTTTCGCGTCTTTTGTATTTTTCATAAAAGCGCCTTTTCCTACTTTTAAATCAATAACTATGTATTTTGCTCCACTTGCTATTTTTTTACTCATTATACTACTTGCTATTAAAGGTATTGATTCTACGGCACCTATTTCATCACGAAGGGCATATATTTTTTTATCTGCTGGGGCTAAATCTTTAGTTTGACTTATTATACTTATACCTATATCATTAACTATTTTTACAAATTCTTCATTTGATAAATTAACATTATAGCCTTTTATGCTTTCAAGTTTGTCTATTGTGCCTCCAGTAAATCCAAGACTTCTTCCACTCATTTTGGCAACACCTAACCCACACGAAGCGACTATTGGCCCCACTATCAAGGAAGTTTTATCTCCCACCCCTCCAGTTGAGTGTTTATCTACCACTGTTTTTTTTATGTCACTTAAATCTAATACATCCCCAGTATCTATCATAGCCGACGTCAAATAAAACGTTTCTTTATAAGATAATCCATTTTCTTTAATAGCAAGTAAAAACTCACTCATTTCTTTCTTATTAATAGAATTATCCATAAAACCATTTACCATATAAGTTATTTCATTTTTACTAAGTTTACTCTTTTCCTTTATTTTATTTACTATTTCTTCTACTTTCATACTCTCACCTTACTTTTATACATATTTTTCTTTTATTTAATGACTGTTTTAAGTCAGTAGTGGGTGTTTATATTTTTAAATAGTTTATTATTTATACTCACCTATTATATTATATAATAGTTAAGATTATTTTTAAAGGTGAGAGTATGAAAGTAGGAAATTTTTTTACTCTCCTCTACTTTCAGATAAAAAGGAAATTTTTTCTGCAATAACTTCCATTGAATACTTTATTTTTCCTTCACTTTCGTAAGTACTTGATTGTATTCTTCCTTTTACACCAATTATGTCTCCCTTTTTACAATATTCACAAGTATGTTCAGCGACTATATTCCATAAAGTGCATCTTATAAAGTCTGTATCATATTTTCCATCTTGATTTTTGAAGTTTCTTGGTACTGCTACTACGACACTAGATCTTTTTATATTGTTTTCAGTTTCTAGCACTTCAGGATCTTTAGTAAGTCTACCTACTAAGATAACACTATTGAGCATTTTTCCTCCTTTCTTGGTTTGCATTTTAGCACATTATTTTAAATAATGCAAATCGCGAATTTTAAGTTTTGGAACACCAATTTTCGCATATTTTGACCAATTTTAGCCAAATTTGAACGAAAATTAAAAATTGGTACCAAAAAACGTGTCCAATTTTCAATTTTGCTAAAATTTCATTTTTTTTCACTTTTTTTTAACTTATTTTTGCGAATTTTTTTATCTCATCATAGTCTTTTAAGGCCAAAATAAGGGAATCTATCTCTTCATATGAGTTATAAAAGTACAAACTTATTCTAACTGTATCTGTAAATAAAGTTTCATCTTGTAACATCTTTACACAATGTTTTCCACTTCTTACACATATGTTTTTAGAGTTTAAATATAAGCCCAAATCTCCAGAAGTAATACCTGGTATATTAATTAATACAATGCTTCCTTCACTATTTTTGTTATATATTTTTATATATGATATTTTTTCTAATTCTTCTATTAAGTATTTTCTTAAGTGTTTTTCTTTATTTTCTATATAATCAAGACCTATTTTATCTAAATATTTTATTGCTTCTTTAAATGCAATTATACCACTTATATTAGGAGTTCCAGCTTCTAATCTATAAGGTACACTTTCTAAAGTTATTTCGTTTTCGTTATAGTTTTCGTTCATACCTCCACCAAATCTAGTTGGAATCATTTTTTTAAGTAAATCTAACTTTCCATATAAAATACCAACTCCAGTAGGTCCACACATTTTATGAGCAGAAAAGGCAAGAAAATCTATATCTAAATCTGTTACATCTATTTTTTTATGAGGTACACTTTGACTTCCATCAATTAAAACGTAAATATTATTTTTATGGGCTAAACGCACTATTTCTTTAACATCTCTTATGTCACCTATTACATTAGTTATATGGGCTAAAGAAATTACTTTAGTCTTTTCTGTAATTGCTTTTTTAATAGAATCAACTGTTAATTTTCCTTCTTCATCTATTTTAGCATATTTTATTTTTATTCCTTTTTCTAACTCTAAAATCATCCACGGCAATATATTAGAAGCATGTTCACTTTTACTTAAAATCACTTCATCATTTTCTTTTAATATTCCTTTAAAAAATCCATTTATTACCATATTTAAACTATCAGTTGCATTTAAAGTAAACACTATTTCATCTTTAGTTTTGGCATTTATAAAACGACTAACTAATTCTCTTGTTTCATCTATTTCATCATCAACTTTAAAACTTAAATTATAGTCTCCCCTGTGAGTTGAAGCCGTGTATTCGCTAAGATACTCAATTTCTTTATTTATGACACATATTGGCTTAAAAGTTGTTGCTGCATTATCAAAATATATTATATCTTTATTTTTCATTAAAAAATCTTTTTCTATATTCATTATTACCACCTACATTATAATTTATGCTTTTATTTATATATATGTATAGATTTGTTGACTAAATTTTTAATTTTCTTTATAATTTATTACAGGAGGTAAAAATGGATTGTCTATTTTGTAATATTGTTAATAGAAGTGTTAACTCTTATATTATTTATGAAGATGATATATGCTTATCTTTTTTAGATGCTTTTCCTAATCAAACTGGACATACTTTAATTGTACCTAAAAAACATTATGATAGTTTAGATGATATAGATGAAGAAGTTTTATCACATATAATGAGTATAGCAAAAATACTTAAAAAAAGAATAGAAAAAAAGTTAGAACCAAATAGTATTATATTAATTAATAATACTGGAGAAGCCCAAAAGATAAAGCACTTTCATTTACATTTAATTCCTAATTATAAAGTTAAAAAAGAATTAAGTTTAGAACAAGTTTATGATTTATTAAAAAGTGAATAAAACTTGTTTTTTCTTTATTTTGTGATATCATATTTAAGGTGAAAGGAGAAATATGATAGCAAATAAAATATTTACTGGAGATATATATTATGAAGGCAGAATCGCTTTTAGAGATGCTTTATTAGTATGGTTTCCAAAAAAAGGTTTTGTTAGATTAGACTACATTAAAAATAAAAATACAATTAAATTACTTAATAATGGAAAAGCAAGATTCTTATTAATGGGTACTAGTGAAATAAATGATAATTTTTATGTAGAATTAGATAGTATAAAACCTTTTATTAATGAAAATATCGAACGTTTAAAAAAAGTCAATTAAATTATATGGTATTGGCTTATTTTTTATATATCAAAAAAGGAATAGATTTACTATTCCTAGTTATATTACCATCCTACGAAAGCACCGAATATTATTGCAAGTAGAATAAATAATATCAGTATTATGAAAAAACTATTTCCATAACTTCCATTATTAGAGCATCCATTATTTTGGCAACCACAGTTCATTTATAACACCCCCTTAAATTAAATAAATGCACCTAGTATGATTACTAGTAAAATGAATAGTACTAAAGCAAATGCAGCACCAGATATTCCATTATTTGAGCATCCACAATTCATTAGTCATTCCTCCTTTTTTATCTTTACATTTTATTATAAGCAAATATTAAATTTTTGTGAGTGCTTTCTTACTTGTCTTTTAAAGTTTTTTCTGCTATTATATAGTATGTGAAGGAGGACAATATGAAAAAAGTTTTTGGAATTTTAATTTGTTTATTACTTTTAACAGGATGTGCTACATCACATTTATCTAATGGAGAAGAAAGTGTTGTTACTTTTGACGAAGATGGAATAAGTGCTGAAGAATTATATGAAAAATTGAAAGAACAATATGGAGCCCAAATAATTGTGGATTTAATTGATAATAAGCTTTTATCAGATAAATATGAAAATACACAAGAAGAAGATGATTATGTTAATCAAATATTTAATGCAACTAAAGAGCAATACAAAGATGACTTTGATGCAGCAATAGAAAGTTTATATCAAGTATCAAGTCAAAGTGCTTTTAAAGATCTTATAAGACTTTCTTATAAAAGAAATAAATGGATAGATGAATATGCTCTTAGAGAAGTAAATGATACACAAATAGATGACTATTATAATAATGTTCTTGTTGGAGATATAACTGCAAGTCATATTTTAATTACTAGTAAGGCTACTGATACTATGAGTGATGAAGAAAAGAAAAACGCTGAAGATGAAGCACTTGCAACTGCTAGAAGTGTTATAGATAGATTAAATAATGGTGAGTCTTTTGAAGATTTAGCACGTGAATTAAGTGATGATGAAAATACTAAAAATAATGGTGGTAGTTTAGGCACTTTTAATGATAGAAGTAATTATGATGAGAATTTCTTTGAAGAAGCAAAAAATCTAGAAGTTGGTAAATATTCTACTACACCAGTTAAAAGTCAATATGGTTATCATATTATTTTAAAGACTAATCAAAATGACAAACCTGAAAAAAGTGAGGTAATTGATTCTATTAAATCTAAAATAGCAGAAGAATTACAAACAGAAAGTGGTTTTTCAACTAAAGCATTATTAGCACTTAGAGAAGAAAACAATATGAAGATAACTGATAGTGATTTAGAAAAGAAATATAAAGATTTTTACAATTTAGATTAGAAGTAGAAAAAAAACTACTTCTTTTATTTTTTTGTAATTTTTATTTGCATTATGCATAATATTTGGTATAATATAAATACTGATGGACCTATAGCCAAGTGGTAAGGCATGGGACTGCAACTCCCTGATCGTTGGTTCAAATCCGACTAGGTCCTCCAAATTAAAATAAAGACTAACAGAAATGTTAGTTTTTTTCATTAAAAAAAGCCAAGTTTTAAATACTTAAGCTTTCAATTTTAATATAAATTAATAATATAATCTTTATCTCTAACTTTTATATATAATTTAACTTGATTAGATTCACTTACTTCTTTAGGAACTTCTATATAAGCATTATTTTTAGTATCAATATTTAATTTCTTAACATTTCCTTTTACAAATATTTCTTCATCATCTTTTAAATAACTTATTGTTAAAAATGTATCTAGAAAACTACTTGTATTATTTATATATTTATTTATATATAAAGTTTCATCTAATATAACTTCCATATCTAAATTTAATATTGTTCTTTCATTTATTCCTATATTATCTGGACTAACTACAGTTTTACAAGTTATACTTCCACAAGGATAACTTATAGTAAAATTATCTCCAAATTCATAAGAATTTAAAAGTATTTCACTTGTTTTTAATGTACTATCACTTAAATCAATTGCAACATCTTTTGTATATACATAAGTATCACTACTATCTTTAAAGTATTGAGTAGGTTTTAAAATAACTTCTTTATAATTTGATCCTCCATTAGTTACTCTAAATCTAATGTTGTCTTTTACACTATCAGGAACTTCATATACTAAAATGTATTCTTTTACTTCTCCTGTAGATAAATTATAATTCTTATTATAACCTTCTGCTATATCTTTAAAGTAATTATATGGATAAAATACTGGAAAATAACTTTTATCATCAGTTACAAGTCTTAATAAATCAGTATTTAGTTTAGTTTTTATTCTATTAGTGTTTTCCATATTAAGTTTAACTACTATATAATTATAACCTTCTTTAATAATTGAACCTTTATAATCAACATTACTTATATATGAATTTTCTACTTTAAAACTAATACCATCAGATATAAAAATCTCACTTTCATTATAGACTTCTTTACCTTTAGATAAATTAATATATATAAATATACTAGGTATAGTTATTACTAATATTAAAAGAATTACTATTAAAAATGTTTTATTTTCTATAATATAATACTTTATTTCTCTAAAGAATTTCCTAAAAAATCTTTCAAATTTATATGAATTTTCTCCAAAATTAACTTCAATTTCTTCTCTATCTTCTTCACTTATATCAAGTTCTTCTAAATCTTTTTTAAAATCAAACTTTTCAACATCAAAACCTATCGCACGTATACCACTTATTATTAAGAAGAAATATTGAGGTATGTATAAAATTAGGGAAATATCTCTAAAAGCACGGACGTCTCTTACATCAACACTGCTAACATTTAAGACATTTTGTATAACATAAGAGTAAAATATTAAGCCAACTATTAAAGCTAAATAGAAAACTATAAGGGCTATATAATAGGCACGATTTTTGTTTTTCCAACGCATTAAAAAATATATAATGAGGCCAATTACCAAAACAAAGATGGCTACCATAATCATTGGTAAACTTACAAAAGTATTCATAGCTTGTACTAAATTATAATAACCATTTTTAGCATAATCACTAAAAAATGTAAATATATTATGAAATCTAATAATTAAATATAAAATGGCTATTGATAATGTTAAGTGTATAACTCTAAAATGTTTAATTAAAAAAGCATAAGGTTTTCTAATTATCACTATTAACCAACTCTCTTTCCTAATATTAATTATAATTAAAAAAAGAATAAATTACAATAACTTATTCTTTATAAAATATCATCTGTCCTGGAAGTAAATAAATACTTTTATTTTGATCTACTATATCATTTTCTTTTATACCAAATATATTAGAAACACTTTTTAATGTATCTTCTTCTTTAGTTATATAATATTGTATACCCTTTTTAGGAATTATAAGAGTTTGATTAGGGTAAATATACTCATTTTCTTTTATTCCATTTAAAACTGCAACTAATTTAGGATTAACATCAAATTTTCTACTTATACTATATAAAGTATCTCCATCTTTTACTATATAATATGTATAATATTCAGTATCTAATACTTTTCTAAATTCAAACATATAACCACCTAATTTAGTATATGATAAAGTATAAATTATGCTATAAGACTTTTAATTATTTTTATAATCTATATGAGTATATCTATTTTTAAGTTCATAATTAGTATTAC
>CANRKW010000038.1 GCA_947631345.1 uncultured Bacilli bacterium
GAAAATTCCAGCAAAGCTTCTTACGTAGTCTCTAGAACCTGTATAGTAACCTCCGTCAGGAGATGCAATTTCTGCAGTTCCAGTTTTTCCAATAGTAGTTACAATATCTGTTCTAAATCTTGTACCACTAGCCATTATTTCATCTGAATTAACTACACCCCACATCATTTCTTTTATTCTATCAGTTATTTCTTTTTTTGTTATTCTTCTTACTTCTGTTCTTTTGTTTTGCTTTACTATTTCGCCAGTTGTTGGATCTACTATTTTATCTACTATATAAGGTTTTAGCATTACCCCATCATTTGTAATTGTTGTAAGCATTTGAACCATTTGTACTGGGGTTATTGTCATACCTTGTCCGAAAGAGGCGTTTGCTACTTCAATGTCATAATTAAAGTTAAGACTTCCTGATTCTTCTCCTGGTAAATCTATTCCAGTAGGTGTTCCTAAACCTAATCTTGTGTAAAATTCTTTCAGTTTGTCTTTTCCTAATCTTTGACTTAATATAGTTGCTGCCACGTTTGAACTTGCTATGTAGCCTTGGTCTAAAGTTATATTTCCCCAGCCCCATATATTCCAGTCTCTTATTCTATATTTATCTATATCGATGTAACCTGATGAGTATATTTCATTTCCATCATATATTCCATAGTCCATTGCCGCCATGAAGGAAAAAGTTTTCATTGTAGAACCAGGTTCATATGGATAAGATATAAAATGATTATAATAGTCACTTATTTCTTTTGTATTTGGATCAAAACTTGGGGTAGAGGCAACAGCTAAAATCTTGCCTGTTTTTGCTTCAACTACACTCACTACTCCCCAGTCTAAATACCCTGACTGTTCCATTTTTGTAATTGCTTGTTCTGCAAACATTTGAATATTTGTATCTATTGTTAAGTAAACATCTTTTCCATCCATTGCTTTTGTTACATTTTCATTTGTATTTGCAATTTTATAGCCATATACATCACTTTCATATTCTCTAAAACCATCAGTTCCAGTAAGTTCGTCATCAAATTCTAATTCAAGTCCCATTTCACCTATTACTTTACCAAATTCGTCAGTTTTTGCATATCCAATTGTGTAACTTAAAAAGTCCCCATTAGGATAATATCTTTTAACACCTTTCATAAAATCTATTCCAGGTAAATTTAACTTTTCAATTTGCTCTTTTTGTAATTCAGTAATTCCTTTTCCACCTGGGCCCAGTTCAACTTGATAAACATCTTCTGTATATAATAAATCAAGTAATGTTTCATAAGACATATTAAGTAATGGAGATAATTCTTTAGCTGTTCTTTCTTTATCAACTACATGATTAGGATGTTCCATATCAGTTGTCCATCTATCAGATAAAATTGCTATTACAGTATAACTATTTACATTAATAGCAAGTACATTTCCAAGAGAATCATATATAGCTCCTCTTTTTGCAGTTATAGTTTCTTTAACAGTATTTCTATTACTTGCAAATTCTTTTAAGTCTATTCCATCTACATTTTTACTTAAAACTACATATGAAAGTCTTGCAATTATAATAATAAATAAAAAAACAACAACCAAAATTAAAAATTTACTTATTTTTACAGTTCTTGCTTTTTTCACTTTACACCTCTTATTCTTCAATTATTCTTATGTTATTATTATTATACTCTAAACCATAAGTGCTTGCAACTGCTTCGACACTTTCAAAAGAAGCAAGTTCATTTATCTTCATTGTTAAACTTTGATTTAAGTCTTCTTGTGTAGATATTTTTTGTTTAATACTTTCTACTTCTATATTAGTTTTACTTACTAAAGCCATAGCAAAAGATGTTCCAAATATATTTGCAAAAACTAATAATGTTATTAAAAAATATAGTATTTTTTCCCCTTTTAATATTTTTGTTCTTTTTTTCTTAATCATTTATTTCCACCCTTTTATAATTTTTCTATTATTCTAAGTTTTGCACTTCTACTTCTATTGTTTTCATTTATTTCTTCTAAAGAAGGTACAATAGGTTTTTTTGTTATCAATTTTCCTTTTCTTTGTAATTCTTTAGGTACAACTGGAAGATGATTACTTATTTTATTATCACTTGATAATTCATTAAACACTTCTTTTACTATTCTATCTTCTAACGAATGAAAAGAAATAACACATAATCTTCCACCACTTTTTAATAAATCAAAAGCGTCTTTTAAAGACTTTTCTAAGATTCTTAATTCATCATTTACTTCAATTCTTAATGCTTGAAATGTTTTTCTAGATGGATTACTTTTATTTCTATAACTTTCTGGCACGTTTGCTTTTATTATTTCTGCTAATTCTAAAGTTGTTTTTATAGGTCTATTATTTACTATGGCTTTTGCAATAGATTTGGCATTTACTTCTTCTCCATATGAATATAATAAATCTATTAATTCATCTAATCTGTATTCGTTTACTATTTTTTCTGCTGTCAATGTGTTTCTTTTGTCCATACGCATATCAAGTGGTCCGTCTTTTTGAAAACTGAACCCTCGTGTTGCGTCATCTAATTCTACACTGCTAACTCCTAAATCGAAAAGTATTCCATCTACTTCTTTATTAATGTATTCTTTCATATTTTTAAAATTAGTATGATAAATCTTAAAATTGGGACTTATCTCTTCTAATTTCTTTTGACTATAATTTACTGCAGTTTCATCTTGATCAAAGGCGAATAGAAACCCCTTAGTTTCTAATTTCTTTAATATCTCCCCTGAATGACCAGCATACCCTAGTGTTGCATCAATATACGTTCCATCTGGTTTTATGTTTAACCCATCTATACTTTCATTAAGCAAAACACTTTTATGCATTAGTTGTCACTTCCTTCAAATAAATTTTCTGCTACTTTACTAAAGTTATCCTCATTTTCACTTATAAAAGTATTAAATGATTCCTCACTCCATATTTCTAGCCGTTCATTAACGCCGATTATAACACAGTCTTTTTTTAAACCGGCGTATTGAACGAGCGGTGAGGTAATAATGATTCGACCTTGTTTGTCGAATTCACAGACAGTAGCCCCGCTTAAGAAAAATCTCAAAAAATCTCTCGCGTCTTTTTTAGTGAAAGGTAAAGTACTTAATTTGTTAACTATTTTTTCCCACTCATCTTTTGAATATATAAATAAGCATCTATCTAAACCTCTAGTTATTATAAATTCATTACCTATTTCAGCACGAAATTTAGATGGTATTATTAACCTATTTTTTTCATCAAGACTATGGTGATACTCGCCAATTAACATTTTAAATCCCCCACTTTCTTCCACCACTATCCACTATCTACCATTATTTTACTATTTGCTTTTATTTTTGTAAAGACTTATTCTTTTAATTTTACATTTTTTATAAATTTCTATATATTTTACCATTTTCTAATTTGATGTTTTTTATATATGCACCTTCTGTAATTGTAAGCATCTTATAGCCCATTTGATTTAATACAGGTAAAATCATTTTTAATGCTTCAAGTGTTTCTTTATATATATCATGCATTAAAATTATACTTCCATCGTGTACATTTTCTATGATTTTTTTGTATGTTTTTTCACTATCTTGTGTCATCCAGTCTAAAGAGTCAATGTCCCAAAGTATTATAGGTGTATTTATTAAATCTAGTACTTTTTTATTATAATTTCCATAAGGAGGTCTTGTATATTTTATATTACTATAAGTTATTTCATTATAAATTATATTTGTAGAATTAATTTCATCTATTATTTCATTTTTATTTAAAGAAACTAAATTCTTATGAGAATATGTATGACTTCCTATTTCCATACCTAAACTATATATTTCTTTAACTTTACTAATATTATATTTCATCCTATTTCCAAGAAAGAAAAATGTAGCTTTAGAATTGTTAGCTATTAAAGTTTTTACAATTTCTTTAGTGTATATGCTAGGGTCCATCATCAAATGTAATCATAACTATTTTATCATTATTACTAAAAGTATTTACTTCTCCTTTATATAAAATATAAACATCATAATTTATGTCTTTAAATAAAGAACCATCAAAATATAAATATATACTTTTATTATATATTCTTATATGTGAATTTTTAAAATTGTTTTTCTTTATAATATTATATATATAAGTAGAATATTTATCTTTAAACATATTTAAAAGAGATTTCTTATTAAAATCTATAAAATAATTATTACTAATAAATTTCTTTTTCTTATAATCATAATTTATATTATAGTAATCTTTATTATTAATTGTAAAAAATATATTAATTATATTATCTATATAATTAACTTCAAAACTTATATTATTGTAATGTTTTATAAATTCTTCTATTTTTATATCTAATTCTTTATAGTTAAATTTAGGATAACTTATATTGTTTTCTTTTATAATAATGTAATCTTTTAAATTTATGTTATTTTCTTTACTAAAGTAATTTTTAGTAATTTTAAGAAGTATAAAAGTTATAGTTATAAATATTATAAATAAAATTATATTTTTTTTCATATTAAATTATATGAAAAAAACTGATGTTTTAATCAGTTTTAGCTTTTCTTTTTTTGTTATTCTTTTTAAGTAAATCTCTTATTTCTTCTAAAAGAACAACTTCTTCTTTTTTTACATTTTCTAACTTTTTCTCTTCTTTATGTTTAAATACATTTATAAATTTAACAAATAAGAATACACATAAAGCAATTATAAGAAAGTCTGTTACATTTTGAATAAATATACCTATATTTATTTTCGCATCTTTTATTTTTAATACAATATTAGTAAAATCTAATCCTCCAAGTATTACACCTATTAAAGGCATGATTACATCACTTACTAAACTAGAAACTATTTTTCCAAAAGAAGAACCTATTATAACACCAATAGCCATATCAAGGACATTTCCTTTAGATATAAATTCTTTAAATTCTTTAATAAAGTTTTTCAAATTAGCAACCTCCTATTTCACAAGAAGAAGTTTTTTCATTAAATTCTGTATATAATGAATCAAAATTATCATACATTTCATTAATCATTTCAGTAGTAAAATCCATATATGGATCTGTTTGTAATGAACTTAAACCACTTATCATTTTAATAGGTGTACCGTGAACTACACTTATTATATTTGGAGCATATATTCTTTTTTCACCCATATCTTTTTCGTCAATTGTATATTGATTTAATACACTATCAAATCTTTCTAGTAATTTATAGTACCCTTTTGTTCCTTCTTTTTCTGTTTTTATTTCATCATTTTCAAACTTTAATGTATCTCTTATTTCACTTACATCTAAATAGTAAATTGTGTCTATATTGTTATCTGAAGCAGCAGTTAGTAAGTAAGATAAAACACTTCTGCACCATGGACACTCAGCAAAACCAAAATAAACTATAAAAGATTCTTCATTATCTAGTTTTTCAATTATTTCTTCTTCTGTTATATATTTCATAGGATTTTCTTTACCTATTTCAACTATTCTTGCTAACTTGCCATTTACCTTTTCTCCATTAAGTGCTTCATATTCGTGCTTGAATTTAACTGAATCTTTTACCCCACATCCTGTAATTACTAAAAGACATAATATTATACTAATTAAAAACTTTTTCATTTACTTCAACTTCCTTTAAATATAATCTATCACATATTATTTGTTTTTTCAAGAATTTTAGTTATAGAAAAAGAAGAAAGGTTTCCTTTCTTCAGTTAATACTACATTTACTTTTAAAGAAAGAAGATGACAGGCTTTTACCTATTTCATATAAAGCTTGTATTCCATCTATTATTGCATTTAAAAGTGCAGCACTTAAGTTTATTCCACCATATATTTCTTTTAATTCTTCATCTTTCATTATATTCCTCCTTTAACATTTTTTACGTTCAAAAAAACCTTGTAACACACCAATCAAAAAACTGATAACCGATATAGAGATAGTCCATGCTTGCCAAGTTGCTCCCCCTTTTACATTTTGTAATTCACAATCACTCATATATTCTCCTTTCTAAGTTGAAAACTTTTTTAAACTCGCTTCTTACTTTGTCTTTATGAGATACATATATTATAGTTTTATCTTTATAATTATTTATAATATTATTTATTATTTCTATTTCCATATCTAAACTTACTTCACTTAATGCTTCATCTATTATTAAATAATTAAACTCTCCTATAAGAGAACGAGCCAAAATGATTCTTTGTTTTTCTCCACCACTATAATTAAACCCATCACTTTCTATTACATCATTATCTTTTAGTATTTTATTATTTCTAACTTCATTTAACTTACATATATTTATTACTTTTTCATATACTTCATCATTTACATTTCTATATAACATAATATTTTCTTTAAAAGTTGTATTAAATAACTTTTCATTTTGACCAATATATACAAAAGAATTATTTATACTAGCAGAATTTATAGTTTTTAAGTCATAATTATCTATTGTTATATTTCCTTCATAATCTTCTATATATTTAAGTATTAACTTTATAAGTGTACTTTTACCACATCCACTTTTACCAGTTAATAGTATTTTATCTTTTCTTTTTATTGTTAAATTTAAGTTATCTATTATTTTGTTTTTATTATCATATAGAAACTTCAAATTACTTATAGTTATATCTCCATCTAATAAATATGATTTTTCTTCTATTTCTTTATTCATTATTATTGAATCAAAATATTTTGTATTTGCCAGTGCCAATTTTATTTCAGTATACTTATCTATTAGTTCACACATATTCGTAATTAGAAAACTATTTATCATATATAAAAGCATAAAACTTCCTAATGACATACTCTTCTTATATACAAGTATCGCGCCTATAGTTAAAAATACTATATTACTTAAATCACTTATTAAATTTTTTAGATTGTGTTGACTTATTAATAAATTATTTAATTTATTTTCTTTCATTGTAAAATTACTGTAATTAGTATTTAGTATCTTTTTAATGTTTGTCTTTATATTTAAGTTTCTTATAGTTTCTAATGAATCTAGTGCTTCTTTTAGTTTGAAGTTAAACTCTGCTTTATCTTCTTCTTGTTTTCTATATGAAGTAATTATTCTATTATTATAAATTATACATATTATAAAATATACTAATATATTGAATATTGATATTATAGATAAAGTTCTACTAATAAAGAATAAAAATATAATAGATATTAATATAAGTATTATTTCTAAAGATGTATTAATTAATAAGTTAGTACATATATTACTAATAGAATTTAACTCATTTATTTTATTTACTACTAAAGTAATGGGTTTATTCTTATAATAGCAGTATGGAAGGCAAAATAGGTTTTCTGTTATTTCATTTTCTAAATCAGATTTTATTTTTCTATTTATATATAAGGATAATTTATTTTTAATATATATAAGCAAATTTTTTAAAAGAATAAAAAAGGTAAATAAAGATAGGTATTTATAATATATATTAACATTTTCCACCTCCAAATCTATTATCACTTTATAATATAAACTATCAAATAAACTTATTAAGAAAGTAATTAGTAGTAATGTAGATAATATAATAAGTAAATATTTATATTTGGCTATGTCTTTTATTATTGTTTTTATTAATAAATTACTTGTTTTTGTTTTAGGAAGTTCTTTTATTTTATTTATGAATATTACTACACCCATATAAACATTTTCAAATTCTTTATAACTCATTATAACTTTACCTACTGAAGGATCCATAATGACTATTTTATTATTAAGTATTTTATATATAACTACAAAATGGTACATATTAGATTTCTTTATATGTGCGATTAATGGTAAGTTGTTTGTTTTTGTTAAACTAATAAAATCTATTTTTAAAGCGTAAGAGTATAAACCGATTATTTCACATGCTTTTATTATGTCATAAGCAGTTGTACCAAATTTATTAGTATTAGTTATAACTCTTAAATATTCAAGATCTAAGTTACCTTTAAAATACCTTATTATTGAAAGTAAACAAGCAGGTCCACAGTCACTATTAGTTTCTCCTATTACTACTAAATTACTTCTCATTTTTTTGCCCTCCTAATATTCTATACGAGCAAAATATATTAAAACGCTTTTTATTTATTTATATTTACATATAAATGTAAAGAGACTATTTTTTAATAAAATAATCTCTAAATTGAATAACTTTACTAATATATATCTTTATTATAGTAAGTATTCTTTTAAATGAAATATCTTTATTATATATTAAAGTATGTACAACACTTTTACTTTTATTTAACACTTTTACTTTTTCTAAAACACTTTTATTTTTCACATATTTTTTTATTATATATGTAGGAACATTTTGCCAAAGAGCTTCTTTAGTTAAATTTTTAGTATTTTTAGGAACTTTATCTAATATTAAATCATCATACATTAATTTTATTAAACTTACCCCTCCTGCTTCTATAAAAAATGAACTTCTCCCTTGTCTATAATTTATTTCAAATATATAGTATTCATTTGTTTTTTTATCATACTTTAAATCAAAATTAGAAAAACCAGTATAATGTATACTTTCTAAAAAATATTTTATACTATTAAATATGGGATGGTAACCAGTACTTGTGATTATTGCCCCATAGTTACCCATTGTTTTAGGATGATATTCTTCAATTACAACTTTACCTAATCCCATAAAAACAACTTTACCAATTTTATTACTATATGCATTTATTACAACATCACTTGTATCATCTCCTTCTATAAATTCTTGTATTATTAAATTATCTTTGTAATTAGAAACATTTATATTATTAATAGTTTCTATAAGGTCATTTTTACTATTTAATATATAGACTTTCTTTTTACCTTTAAATTTTACATTTAAGTATTCTAAAGAATTTGAATTATTGGGTTTTAAAACTATTGGATATTTATATGGTATTTTATTTATAATAGATTCTCTTTCATTTAATTTAACTACTAAAGTACTAGGATACCTTAATTTATACTTTTCACACATTTCATAGAATTTATCTTTAGTTATAAATTTCTCTAGTACACTATAATCTATAAAGTTATTTTCATAAATATAAGTTAATTTACTCTTATTTTTTATACATAATTCCATATAATTATCACTACAAGGAACCAAAACTAATTTTTTGTAATCACTTTTTAAATTTTCGCCTATTTTGACTATTCTTTCTATAAAAACTTCTTCTTTATTAAAGTCTTTTATTACTTCTATATCAAATATATTACTATTATAACTAACATAAAGATGTCTTTCGCATAATAAAAGGGCTTTTCTGTTAAAAAGTTCATAATAACTTCTAGCCATTCCATATGCATTTTCATCACTACCAAGTATTATAAATAAAAAATCTTTTTTCACTTTTACCTCCATTTTTTAAGAAATAACTTGAATATTTAGATTTTTTATAGTATACTTGATATTGTCTAATGGCTCCGTAGCTCAGCAGGATAGAGCAACGGCCTTCCAAGCCGCCGGCAACGTGAAATCCCGCACATAACTCCCT
>CANRKW010000039.1 GCA_947631345.1 uncultured Bacilli bacterium
TCTCCATATTTTAGTCCAACGTACATTGAGTCATCATATGCATAATTAAACTCTTTTTTACTAATATATCCAGCTTCTGTTTCTGGTGTTTCACCAGCAAATAGTAACCTTACACTTCCATCTTCATTTGTTCTTATTATTCTCCAATAATAATTTGCAAATTTAACCCAGTTATTTTTTGTGTTTCCTGCAAAATAGTATACCAGTTTTCCTTCTTCAGTCCAAAGCCCATTTTCTAAATATACGCCACTTTCTGTATCACTTTCTAATGTATAACTTGAATCATTAGCATTACTTGGAAGTGTTTTATTGAAACTACATCTAGCCTTTGTATTACTACAAGTTCTTTTCATTGCTTCTGATATTGTTTCTCCAGCATTTGCTAAGAAATTACATAATTCTCTTCCATCTGATTTTAAACTAATACTTATATCTAAATTACTATTTACATTTAATGTTAGAATACCATTTATTATTTTTTCATTTGTACCTGTTATTTCGGCATCCTCTAATTTATAACCACAATCAGGGGTTATTGTATAACTTAAAGTCGTTCCTTTTTGTACTTCTTCATTTGTTACTTTCGTTTCTCCATCTATTGTTCCATTTGTTATATTCACTTCTACTTTATATGGTTTTTCTTTCAATGTAACTTCACATATATTTTCTTTATATACATTTTTTATTGTTAATGTTCCATCTTCTGTTAATTCTCCTTTAGCTCCTCCATCACAACTTACTTCACCATCTAAAGCATATCCATCATTTGCTGTTACTTTAAATATTCCACTTCCAAAATTCTCTATATTTTGTTCTTTAGGTGTTATATCTCCATTTATTACTTCTACTTTTACTTTATATTTAGTTTCTATTCCTTCTGTTATTTGTAATTTTCCACTAAATGTTTCACCCATATCTATACTTTGATCAGTATTTTCATCATTCATATACTTAAATTCTATTACATAATTTTGTATTTTTCCTGGCTCTATTTTTATACCACTTGCTATTACTTCATCTCTTTCTTCATTTGATTTTGGTATAGGCATATATTCATCCATATTATAAGCAAATTCATCTTCACTTGTTATTTTATATACTAAACTATCTGTAACAAATGTATTTATTAAATCTTCTATTTTTATATTATAATAAAACACATCTTTACTTCTATTTTCTACACTAAACTCTTTCTTTGTACTAAAATTCTCATCAACATTCTCTTCATCTATTTCTTTAGTATCAGTAAATATTATTAATAATTCTCCACTTTCTAACTTTAAACTCACTTTTTCTTTACTTACATTACTACTAAAATAAGATAGACTTACCCCTAACATTAATACTAATACACTTATTATACTTATTATTATGTATTTCTTATTCATATTACTCTTTTCCTTTCATACAAACAAAAATATGAAAGGTTAGAATAGATCTCATATCTTTCATATTCTTCCTATGTTTTAATTTTATATCTTACGACATTTTATGTCAAGAGTAATTATAAATCTATTTGTTTAATTTTAACTTTCTAGATACATCTATAGCTACTAAATCACTATTTTCTTTTAAGTATTTTTCTAATAATTCTCTTAAAGTAATTCCATCTATATTGAATTTTTCTTCTATTTCTCTATAAGTTACTTCTTTATTAAAACATATATAACTAATTATTAATTTCATTTTTTCATTTTGTAATTTTCTTATAATATTTCTTTTATAAACAGCATTAACTAATTTATTAATTGCAATATTAACTAATTTTATATCATTATTAGATATTCTAACATTTCTATAATTTGTAAAACTATCATTATATCTTTTTTCTAATGCATCTTGTTCTTCTATAGTTAGAATTTCAAATAATTCAAGAATTTCTACTTTATGTATTCCTAAATATGTAGTTAAATTACTTTTATCTCTACATTGTATTATTCTTTTAGATACTAAACTTTCTAATGTATCTATTGTATCTTTAAGAACAAATTTATCAAATGTTATATCTTTATATTCAGTTAAATCTTCATTATATATTGAATATATAAATTCTCTTTCTTTATCTCTTAAGAAATTTATCATATATTGAAGTTCAAATTTCTCTATACCAAAATATTTAATTAAATTAGAATATTCATTTATATTTATTTCTTCATATTTATCTAATTTTACTAATAATATTTTCATTCCTTCATTAAATATACCAACTTCATCATTGTTTAATCTTGTTACATCTAATTTAGTAAAATCAGGATTATATACTTTTAATATAACAGTTTTGTATTTTTGTCCTAAAGATAATACAGCCTCTTTTATTTGTAAAGAAGACATATTAGTATATTCTAATAAATTAGTATATGGATATATAGTATTAATTTGTTTTTTAACATATTCTTTTAACATATTAATAGCTGTTATAAATTTCAAGTATTTTTCTTTTTCTAATCTTTCTACTTTATAATCAGTAAAACTATCATTGTAAACTTCTAATATAATAGATTTAACATTACTTTTAATTTCTAATAATCTAAGTATTTCTTCTTTATTTAAACCTAAACTTTTAGTTAAATTTCTATTATTTAATACTATAGTTCTTTTTTCTTTCTTTAATTCTTGTTTTATATTTTTAATAGCTAATTCTACTAATAATTCTGATTTTGAATCAAATGAAGTTCTATATTCTGTATAATCTTCATTATATCTTCTATCTAATGCTGTTTTTTCTGATGGAATTAATTTCTTTATTGCTTTTCTTACACTTATTTCAGGATATTCTTTAAAGTATTCCATTAAGTTTTCTTTAGATTCACCAAAAATACTTTGTTTTAAAACACTTTTTAAATAATTAACAATTTTTATTAATGATTTTAAGTCTTTCATATCTCCACGCAGTTTGGTGTATGTAGGTAAAGCATAATATTTTTGTATTATGTCTTTTTGATCAGGCATTAGTCTATTTATTTGATATAAAATAGAAAATATATCAGAATCAAAATAATCTAAAAAATTTTGTTTTATTTCAAATTCACTTGTATTAAATTTTTTTACTAATTCATTATCAGAATTTTCTATATAA
This sequence comes from uncultured Bacilli bacterium, assembly GCA_947631345.1. The sequence goes on from CANRKW010000039.1 coordinate 3,077, forward strand.
GGTATTAACATAGATATTGCTCTTGAGTTTCTTAATTTAATTAAGGATCTATTTTCTATTTGTCTTACTCTTTCTCTTGTTATATTAAGTAAAGATGCAACTTGTTCTAAAGTTTTAGGTGCTTCATTATTAAATCTATTAATTATTACAAATCTTTCTCTTTCAGTTAAACCTGCTTCTATTAGAACTTTTGAAATAGTAGAAGATAAACTATCATTTATAACACTTTCTTCTATATTGATATCACTTGGTATAAAGTCTCCTAACTCTCCTTCTTGTTCAGGCCCGATTAAATCATTTAAACTAACTGGATCCATATTATTTAGTCCCATAAATTCAATAACTGTACTTTCTTTTATACCAAGTAATTTAGATAGTTCTTTACTAGTTAAATCTCTACCAGCTTCTTGTTCTAAAATACTTCTTTGTCTATTAAAATCTTTTAGTCTTTCAACAAGATGTACAGGTATTCTAATAGTTCTAGCATTATTAGATATAGCTCTTAAAATAGATTGACGTATCCACCAAGTTGCATAAGTAGAAAAATTATAACCTTTAGTATAATCAAACTTTTCTACTGCTTTCATAAGTCCAATACTTCCTTCTTGAACCAAGTCTATTAAATCTATACCTCTTCCAGCATACTTTTTAGCAATACTAATAACTAATCTTATATTATGTGAAACTAATTCATTTCTTGCTTCTATACTTCCATTTTGTTGTTTTATACATAATTCAATTACTTCTTCTTTAGAAAGTACAGTATGATATTCTCCAATAGAATTTAAGAATTGTTTAAATGCATCTTCATTATAATAGTTAGAACTATATTCTATTTCGTCATAACTAGTTTCAACATCATTTATAGCATTATATGCAACTATTAAATCACTAATTATTCCTTCATTTATTTCTATTTCACTTTCTTCTATTTTACTTATATAAGAAGATATTCTATCACTATTTTCAAGTATATAAATACATTCATCTATTCCATATTCATAATTAATTAAAGTATAAAATGTAGATATTCTATTTATATATTTAACAATATCTTCATCTTTAAAAGAATCAATATATTTAAATAATACATTTTTATCTTTTAAATATAAACTCTTTAAATATTCATTTAATATTATTCTTCCACTTTCTAAGAATTTCTTTTTACTAGAATTATCTATTTTACCTTCTAACAATTTATTAAATAATTCATAATCTATAAATGAATATTCTAAATATAATGTAGTTAATTCATCAATATAATTATTCATAATTCCTCCCTTTAATGGCTATTTAGTATAACATAAAATACAAAAATAATAAAGATTTTTTCTTTAATTTAATTTTAATGTAATATTTTTACTTATTTCTTTTAAACTATTTAAAGTATTATAAAATAAAACATAATTATTATCATTAACAAAATTATAACCAGTTAATTCTTCATTATAAAAATGCCTTATTGCGTCTTTATATGTAGGATAATCTATTAATATTTCCATTATTTCTTCTTTTGTTAAAGACATATAAATCCCCTTACTTTCTTTTTAATATTAAAGATTTTTCTTCTTCATTTAGTAATTCTATTAATTTTCTTATAGATTCTCTAAACAGAAGTTTTTCTTCTTTATGTAATTTTCTAACATTTCCATTAGTAAAACCTTCTTTATAAACTCTCATTAATATTCTTATATATTTTTGATTTAATAAACTTATCTTTTCTTTTAATATATTAGAAGAAACATTTAAAGCTACTAAAAGATCATTATAATAAGTTAAATTACATAATTTATCTTTTATTTCAAATAAACTTTTTAAAGTATTATAAAATTCTAAATAACTTTTATCATCACTTACTATATAATCAGTTAATTCTTCATTATAAAGACTTGTTAAATTATATTTACGTTTAATATTCATCATTTCTTCTTTAGATATACCCAAATATTTTGGTAAGTTTTTTAAACTAGTTATTAAAGTTATCTTTCTTTTTATAAGTTTTTTTTCAATTTTATCTATTATAGTTTTTATATCTAATAAGTTTGGTCTTTTTATTAAAATATAATTTTCATTATAAAAACTAAATAATAAAGTTTTATCTTTTTTACTTAAATTTTCTATTACTTCTATTACTTCTTCTTTTGGATAATCACTAAAATAAGTTAGTAAATTACTTATACTTTTATCTTTTTTTGGTATTTTGTTTTTTATCTTATTTATTAAAGTAATAAAAGAATCATCTGTTATATTTTTGTTTAGTAAATTTAATGTATCTTTATCATATAAACTAAATAATAATGATTTATCTTTTTCACTTAAATTTCTTATTACATATAATACTTTAAAGAAACTTCCATCAAAATATTCTAAAAAGTTATCTTTTAAATTTATAGTTAATTTTAATTCTTCTTCTTTATAATATAAATGTAGTTTTTTTATAACTTCTGGCTTTTTTAGTTTTTCTAAAGCACCTATTTGTATTTGAGATACTCTTTGAAAAGTTAACCCTAAGTCTTTTGCTAAAGTTCTTACTGATTCTTCACTATTTTTGAATTTTTTAGTTAATATATAGATTTCTATAGGAGATAAACCAGCTATTTCAAAAGCTTCTAATAATTCAGTACTTAAACTACTTAAAATAACTTCTTCTTCTATATTTATATCACTTATTAATTTATCTTGAATTTCTTCAGTGTAATCTTCAAATACTTTAGAATTTAAACTAATAAAACCATCATCTATATTAGTTAATTCTTCTATAACAGATAATTTCATATTTAACATTTCTGATAATTCTTGATTACTTAAATGTCTTCCTAATTTTTGTTCTAATTCGTTTCTTCTTTTTTTAAATTCTGTTAGTTTTATATCAAGATATGCAGGTATTTTAATACTACTTCTAAAATATGAAAGTTCTCTATCAATATGTTCTTCTATCCAAAAATATGCATATGAAGAAAATCTATAACCTTTAGTATAATCATACTTTTCTACTGCTTTCATAAGTCCTATAATGCCTTCTTGGATTAAATCTAATAAATCAATATTGTAAGAAGAATATTTTTTAGCAACATAAACAACTAACTTTATATTATGCAAAATTAATAAATTTCTTGCTTCATCGTCTCCTTTAGACATTCTAATACATAACTCATTTACTTCTTCAGTAGTTAATACTTTATAATTTCTTATATAAAACATAAGTTGTTTATATGTATCTTCTGTATAAAAGTCTTCATTATAAAAACTATCATCATTTTCTATATCTAAAGAAATATCTATATTATTTAATAACTTATAAGCACATATAAAATTATTTAAAGAAGGACTATTTACTTCTTTATTTTCTTTATATAACTTTTCTATAAATGAATATACTTTTTTATTATTTTTTAATATATAAATATAATCTTCTATATCTAAATCAAGTATAGATAATTTATCTAAATCTTCTATATTTAAAAGTATACTTTTATGTTTTTTTATGTATTCATTTATACTTCCTTTTTTAATTATTTCACTAACTTTTTCTTTTGTTAAACCTAAAAAAGAATATTCTAAATATAATGTATCCAACATTTAAACCACCTTACTTTCTTTTTAACTTTAAAGATGCATCATCTTCATTTAATAATTTTATTAATTCAATTATAGATTCTCTAAACATAAGTTTTTCTTCTTTATTTAATTTTCTAACATTTCCATTAGTAAAATCTTCTTTATAAACTCTAGCTATAATTCTTATATGTTTTTTATTTAATAAACTTATTTTTTCTTTTAATATAGTAGAAGAAACACCAAGTTTTATTATAAGATTTTTATATAAATTTAAGTTATTTAAATCTTTAGCTTTTTCATTTAAACTTTTTAAAGTATTATAAAATAATATATAATTATTATCATTAATCACTTTATAATCAGTTAATTCTTCATTATAAAAATCCAATATTATGTTTTCTTTTATTATATCTAATATTTCTTCTTTAGTTAAATTTAAGAATTTCATTAGATTTCTTGCATTTAATATTAAATTCATTTTTTCTTTTAAAAGTTGCTTTTTTATTTTATCTATAATAGTTTTAATACTTCTTAAATCATTATTAAAAGGAATTTTTACTAAAGAATATTCTCTATTATAAAAACTAAATAATAAAGATTTATCCATAGTATTTAAAGTTTCTATAGCCTTTATTACTTCTTCTTTAGGATATTCACTAAAATAAGTAAATAAATTATCTATATCTTTTTCAATATTTTTAGGTAATCTATTTCTTATTTTATTTACTAAATCAATAAATGAAATATCAGTTTCGGCTTTTTTTACTCTTAAATTTAAAGTATCTTCTTCATAAAACTTATATAATAAAAGTTTTTCTTCTTCATTTAAATTTCTTATTAAATATAATACTTTAAAGAAATTTCCATCAAAATATTCTAAAAAGTTATCTTTTAAATTTATAGTTATATTTAATTCTTCATCTTTATAATATAAATAAAGCCTTTTTAATATTTCTGGTTTTTTTAATTTAGATAAAGCTCTTACTTCTATTTGTTGTACTCTTTGAGGAGTTATCCCCATTATTAAAGCTATACTTTTATAAGAATAATTATCTTCAGAGTATTTTTTAGTTAAAACAAAAATTTCATTTTCAGATAAATCTGCTAATTTGAAAGCTTCTAACATTTCACTATATAAACTTTTAGAAATGACTTCTTCTTCAACATTTATACTACTTTTTAACCTATCTTTTATTTCTTCACCACTTTCGTCATATACTTTAGTGTATAAACTAAGGAATGTGCTGTCTAATCTTTCTAACTCTTCTATAATAGATAACTTTATACCTAACATTGTAGATAATTCTTGATTAGTTAAGTGCCGTCCTAGTTTTTGTTCTAATTCATTTTTTCTTTTTTTATATTCTGATAATTTTGTATTTATTTTTGCTGGTATTTTAATACCATTTTTATAACGTCTTATTTCTCTATCAATATATTCTTTTATCCAATAATATGCATATGTAGAAAATTTATAGCCTTTAGTATAATCATACATATCTACTGCTTTCATAAGCCCGATAAAGCCTGTTTGTATTAAATCTAATATATCAAAATTACTTGATGGATATTTTATAGCTATAAAATTAACTAATCTTAAATTATGTAAAATAAGAGTTTCTCTTGCATTAGAATCTCCTTTAGATATTCTAATATATAATTCTTTTATTTCTTCATCTGTAAGTACCCTATATTTTCTTATATAATGTAACAATTGTTGGTAAGTATCAGTTGTATAATAGTTTTCTATATAAGTATCTTCATTTTCTATTTCTAATAAAACATCTATATTATTTAATAACTCATAAGCACATATAAAATTATTTATAGAAAGATTATCTTTACCTTCTTTATATAACTTTTCTATTAAAGAATATACTTTTTTATTATTTTTTAATATATAAATATAATCTTCTATTTCTAAATCAAGTATTGTTAATTTATCTAAATCTTTTATATTTAAAAGTATACTTTTATGTTTTTTAACATATTCATTAATACATTCTTTAATATCTTCTAATGTTTTTTTATCTTTAATTAAATTATAAAATTCTTCTTTTGTTAAACCTAAAAAAGAATATTCTAAATATAATGAATCTAACATAAGAAAACACCACCTCTTTTAAACGAATGTATATTTTATCATATTTAACGAAAAAAATGAAGTATAAACTTCATTAGTTTCTTATATTTAGTTACTATTCACAGCCGATTTTAAAAAATCTCGCAAACCTAGATAATATAAGGGTTTGCATTTATTTCAGCAAATATTATTAAAAATGTCATTTTTTTCAAAGTGGGAGATTTATATAAAAAAGCATTGCATTTAATATATCAATTCCCAATTTTACAGTATTTTTAATACCAAAAGTGGTAAAAATTAATTTTCGGACATTTTAGCTGTGAATAGTAACTATATTTATAAAATTTATCTAGTTTACTGCAGATGCACAAGAGGAATCTATGCTGAATGTGTATGGGTTACCACTTGTTCCATCTCCTCCACTTTTTGTTACACAAGACTTTAAGGAAATTACGGGACGGACGGTAGCCCAACCATAGCGGGAGGAAGAAATGTTAGGTTCCAAGGCGCCAAAGTGGCCTGCGTGCTCGGTTCCCCCCACAGCCCAAAACACAGGGACCCAACTCATGTAGTATAAAGGGGTGACCGTCCACCAAAAATAGGCACCGGCTGACGAATT
>CANRKW010000040.1 GCA_947631345.1 uncultured Bacilli bacterium
TTCTTTTTTATCTTTTACTTTATCTAATTCAAGTTCTTCTATATATTTATTTTTCTTTATTTGTTTCTTTGCTTCTATAATTTTATTCTTTATTTCACTTTCTTTTTTAGCAACTTTTAACTCAACTATTGTTCCTTTCAACATACAACTATAACATATCTGTATGTTAAAAAGAACACTTTTGTTAAATAATAATTGATGTTATAATAAAAACTATATTGATTGGAAGGTTTGTTATGTATAAAAGTGATATTAATTTTAATTTATATAAAATATTCTATGAAGTAGCTTTAAGTGAAAGTATCTCAAGTGCATCTAAAAGACTTTATATTACACAATCAGCTGTAAGTAAATCTATAAAGAAATTAGAAGAAGATTTAAGTACAAAGTTATTTTATAGAAATAGAAATGGTGTTAAATTAACTGAAAAAGGAAAAGAACTTCTTTTTTATGTAGAAGAAGCATTTAATAATTTAGTTATTGCTGAAAGAACAATGATAGAAAGTAAAACTTTAAATAAAGGAAAAATATCTATTGGTGTTCCTTCTCATATTGCTTCTTTTTATATATTTGAAGATATTGCAAATTTTCATAAGAAATACCCTAATATTGAAATAACTTTAATAAGTAAAACTACAACACAATTATTAAAATTATTAGAACAACATGAAATTGACTTTATTATAGATACTTCTCCAATAAATTCTAAAATAGATAATTTAGTAATTAAACCATTAATTGAATTAAAAAACTGTTTTGTTGTTAAATCTGATACAACACTTTTAACTGATAAAATTAAAACTATTAAAGATTTAGTAAATTATCCATTAGTTTTACCTATTAAAGGAACTGATAATAGAAAACAATTAGATAAAATATTCGAAAAAAATGATGTTTTATTAAATAATGTAATAAATATTCATACAAGTGAAATGATCGTGGGTGCAGTAAAAAAAGATTTAGGTATAGGTTATATTATATATGATATAGTAAAAGATAATATAAATAATAAAGAATTTAAAGTAATAAATATTAAAGAACAATTACCAAATATTATAGTTAATCTAGTATATATAGAAAAGTATTTAACTATTGCCCCTAGGTTTTTTATAGAAAACTATTTAAAAATTAAAATTAATTAAATATGAATTTATTTCATATATATTATGAAAAAATGAGAATTTTTAATCATTCATATAAATGTTATAATTTATATGAGAGGAGAAATATATGGAAATTAAAACTACTGATTTAGCTTTACTTGCAAAAAGCTTTTATTTATTAGGTGACTCACTTAATTATTGTTATGACTGTAAATATTGTAGATTAAATGGAGAAAAATGTGAAGAAAAACACTATACTATTTTACCTAGTGAAATTAATCCAATTTTTACTTATTTACCAGTTTCTGTTAATTTATTTTATGGAGATGCTTTATTACAAATAGATAATACTATTAATTATTTAAGAATGTTAGAATCTGCTAAACATAAAGGGCCTGTAATTATTATAACAAAAGGAGATTTTTCAAAGTTTCCAGATATAGAATTTGATTTAGATTTACATATTGCTTTTTCAACATTTGGAATTGATTCACCATTAGATGGAAATACTATGAAGCGTTTTCAAAATAATTTAGAAGAAATTAAAAAAAGAAAACACAATTATAAATATTCAATAGAATTTAGACCAATAATTTATAATGTTAATGATAGTATAGAAGTATTTAAAAGAGTTTTTAGTTTAGCAAAACAATATAATTTAGCTATTGGATATTCTGGATTACAAGGAAAGCCTTTAAGTGTTAGAATTTGGAAAGAAGAAGGAATTGATTTAAAGCCTTATCCAGGGTATACATTCGGGCATAAAAAAATTATAGATGAAAAAGTAATGGATTTATTTGAAAAATTAGCTTATGAATATAAAGTTCCTGTTTTTAGAAAGACATCTTGTTTATTTTCTTATGTACATAATTTACCAAGAGACTACAATGCTCATTATTATAGACCAAGTGAACTAGGTTGCAGTAAATGTGTTATGAAAGAAAAATGTGAAAGTTTTAAAGCTAACTTATCAATAAATGCTGATTTACATTATACAATACCATTTAATTATGAAATAATAAATAAACTTCATCACACTTGTATATTAAAACAAAAAGGTATATGTGAGTTTCCAAGTGAAGACTGTTCAAATATAAGTGGCAATATTATAAAAATAACAGAACCTCTTACTACATCTGATGTAAGAATTATAAAATGGTTAACTGGTTATACAGTTGATGCATCCTTTTATGAATCCCCTTTAATTAGTGAAGCTTGGGTTAAAGATAAATCATTAATAAGGAGAAAACAATGATAATTGGAATTGATATAGATGGAATTATACTAGATTTTGAAAGAACAATGAGAACTTATGCTGAGTTATATGATTTCTTAATATTAAGAAAAAATGGAATCAAACATATAAATGAATTTGACTATTTAAAAAGATATGACTGGACAGAAGAAGAAAAACAAAAATTCATTGACCAATATTTAATATTTGCAACACTTAATAAAACACCATTAATTCCATTAGTTAAAGAAATGTTGGAATTATTTATAATAGAAGGATATCAATTTGTATTTATAACTAAAAGAGGAATATTAAGAAAAGAAACTAAAGAAGCGATTATAAAAGTGTTTAAAAATAATAATTTACCTATTAATAATATATACTGGTCTATTAAAGATAAAGTATCAAAATGTATTGAATTAAAAGTTGACTTTATGATAGAAGATAATCCATCTATTTGTAAGTTATTACAAAGTAATAAAATAAGAACTATATATTTTAGAGATAAAGATAGTGAGAAAATATTAGAAAATGAATATTTAAAAGAAGTTTCAAATATAGGAGAAATAATTAGATATATATTTAGTTTTAATAAGTTAAAAAATTCTAAAGAAGTTTATGAAAGAATTTTAAAAAATAAAGAGGTTTAACCTCTTTTAATTTGCATTTTATTTTTTAATTTTTAAATTATACATTAAGAATTAGTTTAACGTTAGCAATAATGTTTTCGTCACTTATTTGTGAATTAAATTTTAAACTTTGAATCATAGCAGAATATTTAGTTTCTTTTTTCAATTCTTCTAATAATTCATTACAATAATATCTTGGAACATAACCCAAATGATATAATTTATTATTTTCCTTAAAAATAATTTTAACTTCATTTGAATCTTTTAAATTCTCTGGTTCTAAATATAATTTCTTATTAATTTTAAGATATTTCTTACATTTTTCTACATCACTACAATTATATGTTCCTACCACATTAAATTCAATTTTACTTGGATCAAAAGCTTCTACAAATTCATAATCATCTGTAATTGTTGTTCCACGTGTTGCTTTTAAAATATCAAAATAATCTGAATTTTTTTCTAAATTATAATAATTTAATATATCTAAATAATCAGGTCTAGATTTATTTGGTAATCTTGTTAAAATATTTGTAAATAAATTATCATTTACATATGTTTTTGTTAAATCTTCAAAACCTGGAAAATATTTAAATCCCACTTTTATAGCATCATTTAAATCTGGATTAATATAACTAAATATATATTTATTATTTTCTTTAATTAATGAACCAACTTTATATTCTTTATGTGAAACTGGTTCTTTCCAAATTAACCATAATTCTTTTTTCATATCTACCATCCCTTTTTTATCATATTTAATAGAATATCTCTTCAATTATATCATTTGTAAGTTTTTTTAATTTGCTTCATTAGTTTCAAATTGACTATAATATAAATTATAATAGAATCCTTTCTTTTTTAGTAATTCTTCGTGTGTTCCTACTTCTATTACATCTCCTTCTTTTAATACTAATATCATATCTGCATTTTTTACTGTAGAAAGTCTATGCGCAATTATGAAAGATGTTTTTCCTTCCATTAGTTTATCCATTGCTTTTTGTATTAGTTCTTCAGTTCTTGTATCTACACTACTAGTTGCCTCATCTAATATAAGTATTTTAGGATCTTTTAATATTGCTCTTGCTATTGTTAAAAGTTGTTTTTGTCCACTACTTAAATTTGTAACTTCTTCATTTATTAACATATCATATCCCATTGGAAGTGTTTCTATAAAATGGTCTATATAAGCACGTGATGCTGCATTTTTTACTTCTTCTTCACTTGAATCTAACTTTCCATATTTTAGATTTTCCATAATAGTTCCTGAAAAAAGCCAAGTATCTTGTAAAACCATACCAAACATATTTCTTAAGTCACTTCTATCTATATTTTTTATATTAACTTTATCTATTAGAATTTCTCCACTATTAATATCATAAAATCTCATAAGAAGTTTAACTAAAGTAGATTTTCCACTTCCAGTCGGACCTACAATAGCTATTTTTTCTCCTTTTTTCACTTTTAAATTAAAGTCTTTTATTATTATTTTATTTTCATCATATCCAAATCTAACGTGTTTAAATTCAATATTTCCTTTTACATTTTCAATAGTTTGTTTATTTAAAGTCTTTTCTTCTTCCTCTTCATCTAAAAATAAATAAACACGATTAATTGAAGCTACCATCCTTTGTAGTTCAGTTACTATACTAGCAAAGTTCGCGATTGGATTTGTAAAGTTTCTTGCATAAGTTATAAATGACTGAATATTTCCTACTGTAATTTTACCTAATGTAACAAATACTGCACCCATTACTCCGACTATTACATAACCTAAATTTCCCATAAAAAGCATTATTGGATGAAGTAGTCCTGCTATAAAATTACTAACCCAAGTAGTTTTAGCAAGATTATCATTTTCTTCTTTAAATATTTTATATATTTTATCTTCTTTTTTAAAAGCTTTTATAACTTGATGATTTGTTAAATCTTCTTCTGTTAAACCATTTACTTTAGCTAAAAGGTCTTGTCCTTTTTTAAAGTAGTTTTGTCCATATGTTACTAATTTTCCACTTATAAATAAACTAATAGGCAATATTATTATAGTAATAATAGTCATAATAAAATTAATACTTAACATCATTATAAGAATACCTATAATCATTACTAAAGAAGTTATAAGTTCTGTCATACTTTCGTTTATATTTTGATTTATTATATCTACATCATTTGTTATTAAAGAAAGAACTTCTCCATTAGTTTTACTATCAAAATACTTTAAAGGTAATTTGTTTATTTTTCTTATTATTTTACTTCTTAAGTCATATGTAAATTTACTACTAATTCTTGCCATTATTAACCCTTGTAAATAATTAAATATAGCACTTATTATATATAGAATAATTAAAGTAATAAGTATTTTATGTATAGTTTTAAAATCTATAAAACCTACTCCATTTATTTTGTTTATTACCCCTTCATATAAAGTAGTTGTAGCATCTCCTAAAACTTTTGGACCCACAATTGTAAAAATAGTTGCAAGTATAGAACATATTACTATAACTAAAATATAAATATAATAAGGTTTTAAATCTTTAAAAAATTGTTTATATTGTTTTTTCTTCATATGTTTTACTCTCCTAATTGACTTATCTTTATTTCTTTATAAACTTCACAAGTTTTTAGTAAGTTTTTATGTGCACCCATACCTATTATTTTACCTTGATCTAATACTATTATCTTTTTAGCATTTTTAACTGATGCAATTCTAGAAGAAACTATAAATATTATTTTATCTTTACTTAATTTAGAAAGTTCTTTTCTAATTAGTTTGTCAGTTTCATAGTCAAGTGCATTCATTGAGTCATCTATTATTAAAACATCACCATTTTTAATTAAAGCACGAGATAAAGATAGTCTTTGTTTTTCTCCACCTGAGATATTACTTGCATTTTGACTTAATAAGTAATCATATTTTTCTTCTTTTTTATTAATAAAATCATTTAACTGACATATTTTAGTTACTTTTTCTAAATCTACTATATTATAATCTTTTAAAGAAAAGGCAATGTTACTTTTAATTGTGCCACTAAATAATCCTGGTTTTTGAGGAGCATAGCTGACTTTATTTCTTAATTCTTTTATTTTGAAATTTTTTATATTTATATTATTTATTAGTATTTTACCTTTAGAAGTATCAAAAAACCTTAAAAGTAAATTAACTAATGTTGTTTTTCCACTTCCAGTACTACCAATTATTCCTATAATTTCCCCTTTTTTAGCTTCAAAACTTATGTTTTTTAAAGTATAACTAGAAGCATTTTTATATTTAAAATAAACATCTTTAAATTCTATATTTTCTATTGATTTTATATTTTTTGCATTTTTACTTTCTTTTATACTGACATCCTTTTTTAGAACTTCTCTTATTCTTTTTATAGATACTATTGCTCTTGGTAACATTATAAGTACCATAGAAACCATTAAAAAGGCTGTTACTATTTGCATGGCATAACTAATGAAAGCTATAAGAGAACCTACATTTAAAGTGCCTTCATTTATTTTATCCGCGCCAAACCAAACTAGAAAAATAGCAATACTATTCATTAGAAAAGTTAAAGTAGGACTCATCAAAGCCATTACAGAATTAACAAAAAGGCCATTTTTAGTAAGACTTTCGTTTTCTTTTTCAAATCTTTTTTCTTCATATTTTTCATTAGAAAAAGCTCTTATAACTAATAGTCCTGATAGTATTTCTCTACTTACTGTTGTTATTCTATCTAATAAATCTTGAAATAAATTAAATTTAGGTACAACTAATATAAATAAAGTAAACATTAAAAGTAATATCAAAATAACAGAAACGATTATAATTAATTCTAACCCACTATTATAAACTTTTATACTAGCCCCTATTCCAATAATTGGTGCATATATTACAACCCTTAAAACACTCATTAAAAGGCTTCCTACTTGTGTTACATCATTCGTGCATCTTGTAATTAAAGAAGATGTGCTAAAGTCATTTACTTCTTCACTTTCAAAACTTAAGACTTTTTTAAATAACTTACTTCTTAAATCTCTTGTATAAAAAGCACTTATTTTACTAGTTAGAAAATTCGTAATAATAGCAATAATCATAGAAATAACTGCAACAAGTAACATTTTTAGTCCAGTACTAATTATATAATTATTTTGCATTTTAGATGTATTTACACCAATTATCTCATATTCATTTTTTATGTAATTAATAATAGTTCCATTAAAAAGAGAAGTGTTTCCATCATACTTTTCTTTTAAAGAAGAAACTATCTCTAATTTATCTGTACCTTCAAAAGCACTTTGATTACTTAAAATTATTAAAGGATATAAAAATATACTATTTAAGTCATTATTATTTTCTTTTAACACATATATAGATTCACTATCTAATATAGGGTATAAATTAGAACTACCCTTTTCTATATAAGTGTAACTACTATTAACAATATTCTTTTCATCAATTGTTAAATATTCTAATATTTTGTTAAACTCACTTTCTCTTATAACTTCTAATGTATAGTCTTCTATTCCACTTTGAGATATACCAACATCTACTACTTTAGATGTATAAGAAGGAAGACTTAAATCTGTATACGCTCTTATGATTAATAAAATAACTACTAATAATATTTGTAATCTATATTTTTTTAATATCTTTAACATATATATTCACCTAATTTAAAATTTTATTTAGTATTTCATTCATTATATAAATTTTATCTTCACTTATATATAAATAATTATCTTTCATTTTTAGTAAACCTTCTTTTAAAAGAGGATTTATATTAAATACATCCTGTATATTAACTTTATATCTATTAAAGAAATCATATACATCAATTCCTTTTAGTTTTCTAAAACCTAATATACAGAAGTTTTCCATATCTTCTTTATTAGAAACAATAAATTCATTAAATCTATATTTATCTTTTAAATAAGTGTTGAAGCTTCTTGTATTTTCACTTCTTAAGTTATTTACAAACCCACTTGCACCTAGACCAAAACCATAGTATTCTTCATTGTTCCAATAATTCAAATTGTGTTTGCTTTCATATCCCTCTTTAGCAAAATTGCTCACTTCATAATGAATATAACCATTGTTCTTTAGTGTTTTACATATATAATTATACATCTTACTGTCCATTTCTTCACTAATAGGTTTTACTTTCTTTACACTTAAAACTGTATTTTCTTCTATTATTAAACTATATGTACTAATATGTGGTACATCTAATTTTAGAAATTCTTTTATGTCTTTCTTTAAAACACTCATTTTTTCTATTGGAAGAGCATATATAAGATCTACATTTATGTTGTCAAAGTATTTTTTTGCAAGCATAATATTTTTTATAATCATATTTTTATCATGTTTTCTATTTAAGTATTTCAAGTTTATTTTATCAAAACTTTCTACACCTATACTGATTCTATTAACACCAAAACTTTTTAATAATTTTAGTTTTTCTTCTGTTATATCATTTACATTAAATTCAAAAGTTATTTCTTGAGATTTATCTAAATTAAACACTTTAAGTATTTGAAATAACTTAGTTATGTTTTCTATACTTAATGTACTTGGTGTACCTCCACCTATATAAAGAGTTTTAACTAAATCATTTTCGTAATATTCATTTATTTCTTTTTCTAAATGAATTAAGTATTCACTAGCCCAGACTTCATCGTGCAAAAACTTGCAGAAATCGCAATAACTGCATATACTAGAACAAAACGGAATATGAATATATACACTTCTCATAATCATCACTGATTTTATTATAATATAATATTAGTTATTTAGCAAATTATTTTACAAGAGATATACATTTAATTGACTTTTTTGGTGTTTTATAGCATTTTTGTGTATTTTTTGTGTATTTTATGAATATTTTGCTTGATTTTAGAGATATTTTATTATAAAATGAAGTAGTGAAATGAAAAGGGCTTGTAGCTCAGTTGGTTAGAGCGTGCGTCTGATAAGCGCAAGGTCGATGGTTCAAGTCCATTCAGGCCCACCAAATGGCCGGTTGGTGAAATGGTTAACACACACGCCTTTCACGCGTGGATCCACGGGTTCAAATCCCGTACCGGTCACCATTAATGATTATTAATTCCGTTTATTCGGAATTTTTTATTTAAAAAAACTCGAATATTCGAGTTTTATTCAAAGAATTTATTTATAGGAACATCTAATGTTTTACTTATTTTGTATAAATTATATAAACTAACACCTTGGTTCATATTTGGACTTTCTAAACTACTTATAGTAGATATACCAACACTTAC
>CANRKW010000041.1 GCA_947631345.1 uncultured Bacilli bacterium
CCAGCAAATGCTATCTCATCTGCTGTCATTAAGCCCACTGGATATGTTAGTTGTCCGTTTCCTCCTGAAGCAGTATTTACACTGAATTTATCTGCTACATTTTGTGTTCCTTCTATTACACTTCCATCTTTATCTACACCACATTTGAATGATGGTCTTTTATTTGTATCTAACCTTGTATATGTAGCATAGTAGAAAGATGTACTTCCTGTATTATAAGTTTCTGAACCAACTGCTCTGTCATTACAATATATTGCAGTTTTACTTACATAATCATCATATGAATTTGTTCCATCACTTCCATTTAATATTTCGTTTACATACCACCAATTTAGTGTTCCTTCGTCTGTTCCATCATCATTACCCAATATTGTAGAATTATACGTGTTTAATCTGTTGCTTGCTAAATCTCCACTTTCTCCATATTTTAACCCTACATACATTGGATCATTACTTAATTCATTAAATGCTCTTTGACTTATGTACGCACTTTCCGTTTCTGGTGTCTCCCCATCATATAATAATCTTATACTTCCATCTTCATTTGTTCTTATTATTCTCCAGTAATAATTTGCAAAATATACCCAGTTGTTTTGTATATTTCCTGCAAAATAGTATACTGTATTTTTTGTTCCGTCTTCTATAAACCCACTTCCTATTTCTTCTTTATATACACCACTTTCTGTATCATTTTCTAAACTATAATTTTCTTCATTTCCATTACTTGGTAAAATATTATTAAAATCTGTTCTTGTTAATGTATTACTACAAGTTCTTTCCATTGCCTCATATATTGTTTCTCCCTCATTTGCTTTAAATTCACATAGTTTAGGTTTTACACCTTCTGTTATATATAAGTTTCCACTAAAGTTTTTACCCATATCGTCACTTTGATCTATTTCGTCTGTTTTTAAATATTTTAATTCTATTTTATATGTTTGTAATTCCTGTGTTTCTATTGGTATATTACTTGCTAATACTGTATTTTCTTCTTCTAAACTTATTGGAAGTGGAACAAAATTCTTCATATTATAACCATTATCACTTGTTATTTTATATAATAATGTCCTACTTTCTAATTCATTTAGTAAGTTTTCTATTATTATATTGAAGTAATATGTATCATTTGTTTTGTTTTCAACTGTAAATGTTTTTGATTCTTCCCATCCTGCTGTTAGATTTTGATTATTTATTTCTAATTCGTCATTAAATATTATTTCTAATCTATCAGCTATATTGATTACTATATCTGACCCTCTTCCTGTTATTTTTCCAGTAAAATATGCTACACTTAATCCTATACCTATTATTAAAATAAACACTGTTCCAACTATCATATATTTTTTATTCATAAACTTTTCTTTCCTTTCCAACATAAAAAAATACACATAAAAATTATGTGCACAGCAAAAAATATGAAGTTTTATTAGCCTCTAAATTACCCCCCCGGTGCAAAATATTGTACAAATTTTTCAGTTAACTTCATATCTATCTCTCTCCTTTTATTTTTTATATTTTCATTTTATATCTTATGACTTTTCAAGTCAATTGCTTTTTTAATTTTTCATATTATTATTTTACTACAACTTTCTTTTTATAAAAAACTATGATCATTTCTTTTTTATCTTTTACTTTATCTAATTCTAATTCTTCTATATATTTATTTTTCTTTATTTGTTTCTTTGCTTCTATAATTTTTTCTTTTATTTCACTTTCTTTTTTAGCAACTTTTAACTCTACAATTATTCCTCTTTCTCTTTCTTTGTCTTCTATAATTATATCACTTCTTCCAGTTCCACTTTCTCTATTTGACTTTATTATATAATCACTATTTAAAGTTGTTAATACGCCTAATAAAAAGTTTTGATAACTCATTTCATTTACTAAATCAAAATAACTTGAACTTTCTAATAACTTATTTAAGTATATCTCTACTTCTTCTGTTTCTTTATTTAATATATTTTCTATAAAAGCCACATTTAATTTTTTATTTAAAGTTTTCTTCAATATTGCTCTTTGCATTATTTTAGATAACGCTTCTTTTACTTCATTATTTGGTATTCTAAAATATTTTATGTTGTCTTCTTCTTTATCATAAGTTAAATAACCACTTGCATATAATAGATTTAATACTTTTTCTATATCGTCATATTCATTAAAATCATTATATGTTAATTTCTCATCATAATCAAAACTTGTATTTTTCCCTTCTAGTAATTCGAAAATTATTCTTTTATCTTCTTCATTCATTTTACTTACTACATCTTGTATAAGTTCACCACCTGATGTATTTACCCAATATGGAAGTAATTGGCCAGATTCTGCATAATTAAGTATGCTCCACGGATTATATATTGAAGTATCACTAAATTTATACCCATCATAGTATTCATTTACTTCACTAGTTAGCTCTAAATTATAATATTCTAATAATTCTTTTGTTTCACTTTCAGTAAAGCCAAATGTTTCTGTATATTTATCATCTAACATTGTATATACTTTTACATTATTTAAATCACTAAATAGGCTTTCTTTACTTACTCTAAGTACCCCAGTAAATACAACTAATTTAATTTTATTGTTATCTTTTAATGTACTTATAAATCCTCTTATTAAATTTATTACTTTTTTGTAATAACCATTTAAATACCCTTCTTGTATTGGTACATCATATTCGTCTATTAATATTACTACTTGACTCTTATAATATCTTTCTAACCAATTTATTAAATCTTTTAAACTTGTTTCATAATCATCTTGTGTTCCAGTTGCATTTATTATTTTATCAAATCTTACTTTTTCAAAATCTTTTAATGTTTTATATATATAATCTTTACTACTATATAAATCTTGAATTAATTTTACAAAGTCATTATAAAAACTTTTATAATTATCTTTTTTTAAACCTTTAAAGTTTAAATTAATTACTGGGTATTTTCCCATTTCTTTAAAGTATTCACTTTTTTCTATATATAAACCTTTAAATAGTTTTTTATTTTCTTTATTATTTTCTACATTAAAGAAATAATCTAATGTAGAAATAAGTGAAGACTTACCAAATCTTCTAGGTCTAGGAAATAATACTACATAAGCTTTTCTTTCTAATAATTCTTCTATAGTTTTTGTTTTATCTACATAATAGTAATCTTTTGTTATTATTTCTTTAAAATCAGTGTTTCCTATTGGTAATTGTTTCATAAGGCATTTCTCCTTTCTTTTATAAGTATATTTTACCAAATTTCTAATAATTAATCACTATTTATTTTTATGCAAACAATTTATTTTTATATTTATTGTATATTTTTTATAATTTTTAATAAATATATATATAGGTGATATAATTATGATTATACCTTCTATAATAGAAAAGGAAAATGGAATAGAGAAATGTTATGATTTATATAGTAGGCTAATTAAAGATAGGATAATTTTTTTAAGTGGCGAGATTAATGATGAAAAAGCCAACATTGTAGTTGGCGAATTATTATATTTGAATAGTCAAAGTAAAGATGACATTTATCTTTATATTAATAGTCCAGGAGGAAGTGTAACAGCTGGAATGGCTATTTATGATACAATGAATTTTATTGAGTCAAATGTTTCAACGATTTGTATAGGTATGTGTGCTTCAATGGCTGCCTTCTTGCTTTCAAGTGGGGAAAAAGGCAAAAGAATTGCTTTAAAAAATAGCGAAATTATGATTCATGAACCTCTAGGAGGAGTAGAAGGTCAAGCAACAGAAATTAAAATAGTTGCAGAAAGAATCTTAAAATTAAGAGAAAAACTAAATAAAATATTAGCAAAAAATACTAATCAAAGTTTAAGCAAAATAAACAAAGACACGAATAGAGACCATTTTTTAGATGCATATGAAGCCCTAGATTATGGCCTTATTGACAAAGTTTTATAGATTAACTTTATCATATAATTTATACATATATTGAACACTATTTTCTAGAAAAAAGTAATGTCTTATATAAAATAGTAAAAATATTATACCTATTCCAAATATAATTAAGAATAAATAAGATATTACCCCTAGTACTAAAAAGATAAAAGTAAATAAAGCATAAAATAATGTAACAATTAAATGTATTAATCTTTCATGTTCAAAAAATATTATTTTATTATTTAATATTTCTTTTTCTTTTGTAGTAAATTTATGATTTTCATTTATTAGTTTTTCTATTTCTTTTATATAATCTTTAATATATTTTCTCACTTTTATTCCTCTTTTTTTATCATTTCTTTTATTTTTCTAAATCTATGATTTATTCCACTTTTAGTTATTTTATGTCCAGTTTCTATACTTATTATATCAGCAAGTTCTCCCATAGAACTTTCAGGATATTTTTCTTTATATATGCATATTTCTTTTATTTTATCTTCAAGTAAATCAAAATCTTTTATTTCTTTTAATTTCTTAATATTTTCTAATTGTTCATTAGAAGAAAAGACTATTTTATCTATATTTGCTTGTTCACAATTATTAAGTCTATTAGTCATATTTTTATGATCTCTATATATTCTTATATCTTCATAGTAAAATAGGTTATTATATGCATTTAATAATTTAATAAAATCACTTATTTTTTCTGATTCTTTTAGATATACCATATAATTTTTTTCTCTTTTTAATACTTTACTATTTAATTTTAATTCATTTAATAGATTATTTATATAGTTAGCAGTTTTTTTATTATCTATTATAAATTCTAAATGATATCTACTAGTTTTAGGATCATTTACACTTCCACATATTAAGAAAGCTCCTCTTAAATATGCTTTCTTTTCTTCATCATTATCGCATATGTAATTAAAAGGAACGTATATTCTTTTATTTGATTCATTTACTACACCGAGAATTTTAGATATATTGTAGTCTTTATCTATTATACTTATATTCATAACTATATTGTTATTTAGTCTATTTATTGTTTCTTTTTCTACTTTAACATCTACATTTAAGTTATTTTTGAATAATTTGTATATTCTTCTAGATACACCCAAGTTTTCAGTGTATATTTTTATTATGTTTTTGTTTATTTCTCCACTTATATTAACTATAGCAGATAATTCAGCAATTACTTCTGATTCAGGATATTCTAAATTAATTATTTCGTTTTTTATATTTGTTGTAAAAGACATATTAACCTACCATGTTCTAGAATACCACCAAGAGTCTGGGAAGTAAATCATACTTGCGGGATCTAATAAAGCACTCCAGTGGTCTAATGTATGGCCATATGCAAGTGTAAGGTGTAAGTGAGCCCCAAAAGCACATCCATCGTATCCACCATGTTCAACACTTGTAGACCATCCTCCCATATAACCAATTACTGTATCAGTTGTTACAATATCTCCTTCTTGTATGTTTTCATTAAAGCTTAATAAGTGCATATAAAGTGAAGTATAACTGTTACCATTTATATTATGATATATGTACATTTGATTTCCGCCACAAGAACTATAATAAACTTTACTTGCTACAACACCAGTTGCAACAGGATAAATAGGTGTTCCTTCAGCTGGAGAATATGTACCTAAATCAATACCACTATGCATACCATATAAAGGTGCAGTTCTAAAACCAAAGACATCAGTAACAACACCAACCGCAAAAGGTCTTATAAAACCAGTAGCCATAGGAATACCCATACATACAGTAATTTCATCACTTCTTGAATAACAATTTTTATCGTGCATCATATTTATATGACTTTGTAATTCTTCAATTTTATTATCTATACTTAAAGCATCTACATATATTTCATCTAATCTACTACCTACTTGTTTTCTCTTTTCTCTTAATTCTTCTTGTAATCTTTCTTGTTCTTTTATATTATTAGCATTTTCTATTTTTAGATTTTCTAAATCTTTTATTAGATTATTCATTATTTTTATTTGTTCTTTATTATATTTACTTATTTGTTCTACTATAGATACTCTATGTATAAAATCAGTAAAACTTTTAGCTTCAAATATATACTCTAAATATGCTTTTTCTCCATTAGATAATTGTAAAAACACTAATATATTATCTGTTTCTTCTTTTTTATCTTCTATTTGTATTCCTAAATCCTCAATTTTTTTCCCAGCTTCAATTATTTCTGTATTTAATGATTGCACTTTATTTTCAGAAGTAACTATATCTTCTGCTAATTGATTAAACTCTTTTTCTGTAAGTTCTTTTTCATTTTCTTGATTTTTCTTATCTTCTAAAGCTTGTTCTAAAGCATCTTCCAAATCTCCTAAAGTTCTATATGAAAATATATCATCTGCTTTTAAAACAGGCACGAAAGAAAGTAAAAGAATTAATAATACGATTATTTTTTTCATTATACTTTTAAATGCCTCCTTACTGCTAAAAAGCTTCCAATTGCGCCCACTATAACACCAATAAGTACTAAAACAACTGATATTGTAAGTAATATTTTGTCTGGATTTATTAAAGTGATAACTTCAGTAAAGAATACACCATTTAATTTTTGATACAAAAGTACATACCCTATACAATTAAGTAATATAGGTAATACACTTCCTAAAAAGCCTAAAATAACGCCTTCAAAGAAAAATGGAAGTGTTATATATGAATTAGAAGCTCCAACTAATCTCATTATTTCTATTTGTTTTTTTCTATTAGAAATAGTAATTTTAATAGTATTACTTATTAAGAAAGAAGTTACAACAATTAGTCCAATTACAACTACAATAGTTATTTTTTTAACTATATCGAATATTTTAACTAATTCTTCTACCATACCTTCCCCATATTTTACTGAATTAACCCCAGTTATTTCTTTAATTTCATTAGCTGTTTTTCCTATTTTTTCTGTATCTTTTACTTTAACTAAATATTCATCTAATAATGGATTATTTTCTTCATTGTATTCATTTAGTATATTTCCTAAACCTTCAGATTCTAAAGACATTTCTTTTCTTATGTCTTCATTAGATAGAAATGTTACAGAATCTATATTAGATAGAGTATCTATTTTTACTAAAATTGCTTCTTTGTCTTCTTCTGTTAATTCTTTATTTAGATATACTACAATAGTTACATCTTTTTCTATATCAGAAGTAAATTTATTGACGTTTTCTGATAGTATTATAGATATTCCTACTAATATAAGGGTTATTGTTATACAAGAAATAGATGCAACACTTAAAGAGAAGTTTCTAAATACACTTTTGAAACTTTCTTTTATTCCTGTAAAGAATATTCTTATCTTTTTCATTCTGAGTAACCTCCTTTTTCTTTATCGGATTTAAGTATTCCTTTATCTAAAGTAATTACCCTTTTTTTATATTTATTTACTATATCTTTATCGTGTGTAGCCATTATTACAGTTGTTCCTTCTTCATTGATTTTTTTAATTATATCCATTATTTCTAAAGATGTGTTAGGATCCAAATTTCCAGTTGGTTCATCACATATTAGAATTTTAGGGTTATGTACAATGGCACGAGCTATGGAAACACGTTGTTGTTCTCCACCTGATAATTGATTAGGTAAACTTCTAAACTTTTCTTTTAAACCGACTTTTTCTATCGCGCTCATTACTTTCTTTCTTATTTCGCTTTTAGGTAAACCATATATTTCTAAAGCAAAACTGACATTTTCAAAAACAGTCATATTAGGAAGTAATTTATAGTCTTGAAACACTACTCCTATTTTTCTTCTTAATTTGTAAACTTTTCTATTTTTAAGTTTTGATACATTTATTCCTCCAACGTATACTTCTCCTTTAGTTGGTCTTTCTTCTCTATATAAAAGCTTTATTAATGTACTTTTACCAGAAGCAGTAGATCCAATTACAAATACAAAGTCACCTTTTGGAATAGATAAGTTGATGTCACATAAAGCAGTAACACCATTTTTATATTGTTTATATACATTTCTAATTTCTATTAAATTCATACTTCCTCCTTCTATACTCTGTAATCATGTAAGAATAATCTGTATTTATTTGTTCCTCCATATACTTCATATGCATCTATTATTGTTATAAATGCTTTTTTATCGATTTTTTTGATTTTATCTTTAAGTATTATGTATTTTTCAGTAGGCACTACACACATAAGTATTTTCCCACTTTTATTTTGATAACCAGATGTAACATTGATTTCACTTATGCCACTTTTAATATCATTTATTATGTATTTTTTTAATTCTTCTTGTTTATTTGTACTGATAAATAGTACTTTAGAATCACTTTTTCCTATTAGGAAATTATCTATAACAGCACTTTCTAAGTATCTTATTATAAGAGCTATTACAAGACTTTCAAATCCAAATATAAATGCACTTATAGAATATACTATGATGTTTATATATAAAAGTGCTTTTCCTAAAGGAACACCTAACTTTTTAGCAAATATGATACCTAAAATATCAGCTCCACCACTTGAATACCCAGCTAAATATATCATAGTATAACCTATACCAAATAATATACCAATAGTTACAATATTTAAAAATGGTGAAGATAGACTAACATTTAAAACCCCATTAATGTTTTCAGTTAAGTAAACCATTAATGTATATACAAGTCCTCCAACAATACTTGGAGCAGTATCTTTAAAACCCAAAACAATAATACCTATTATAGATAACACCACATCGCCAATCAAAAGTGTCGTTGATACATTTATATTAAAAAGATAATTAAAAATAACAGCAACACCACTAACACCACCTACCATATAATTGTTAGGTACTACAAAAATACTATAAGTAAGTGCAGTAATTAATGTACCTACTAAAAATAAAGCCAAATTTATTACTTCTTTTTTACCTTTTATCATAATCTTTTTATCCTTTTTACTTAACTATAATTATATCAAAGATATTTGATTATGTAAATTGTACCCATTAAAAATTTAAAATAATGTTATATATTAATTTACAGAAAATAGCAAATATGATAAAATGAAAACAGAAATAGGAGGAAGAAGTATGAGTAGGTTTTGTTCTAAGTTACAGTTCAGTCAAAGACACTAGAAAATAAGTAAGGAACACTTACTTTTTTTCATATTATAACAGTTTGATTATT
>CANRKW010000042.1 GCA_947631345.1 uncultured Bacilli bacterium
CTTTAATTTTCTTAAAATTCCTATTTATGAAATATTTGTAAATTTTGTATTTTTACCCCGGAAAAAAATTTACACCCGTCTTTATTAGTATATATAAAAATTAGATAAAATATGCTATTTGCCATTCAATAAATAGTTTTTAAAATTGAAATAAATATCAAAAGAATTAAGCATTAAAGTATATTACGATAATGTACTTCAATTATTTTTAATGCAAATCACATTGACATTTGTACTGATAAAATGTAAAATAAAGGTGTAAAAGTCAAAAAGGAAATATTTATGGAAAAGATGACTATAAAAGAATTTAAAGATCAAAGTAATATTGAGATAATACAAGGGTTAATGAAAGTTAATAATGGATATATTACATCTAAATAATTAAATAAATTAGGTATTCATAGAATGTATCTTAATATTATGGTGGATAGAGGTATTATAGAAAAACTTGATAATGGAATATATCTCGATGTTAATAAATTTCCAGATTCTTATTATGTACTTAATTTGAATTTACCAGGTATTATATATTCTCATATGACTGCATTATATTTTCATGGCTTATCAATTAAAGCACCTAATAGTGAGTATGATGTAACTGTTAAGAAAAATTATAATAGTGTTAAGTTGAAAAATCACAACGTTTTTTATGTTTCTGATGATATATATGAACTAGGATTAACGAAAGTGAAAACACCATTTGGAAATGTTGTTAGGGTATATGATATTGAAAGATGTATTTGTGATATTATTAGATCTAAAAAGAGAATGGATACTGAACACATTAAATATAGTTTAAGAAAATATATTAAGAGAAAGGATAAGGATCTTGTTAAACTTTCTAAGTATGCAGATAAAATGGGCATTAAAAAAGAAGTAATGGATTTATTGGAGTGGTTTTATGAATAAGATAATAGTTAATAAAATTAAATGTAAAAAATGTGGTGCAGTTGATAGTGTAAAAGATTATTTAGGAAGATTATGAAGAATTATCTGAAGTAGAGGAGGATAAGAAAGATGAATGATAAATACATATTTGAAACTGAAAGTTCTAGAGAAATGGAAATAGTAGCTTCTAGATATAAAATACTATCAGTTCTAGAGGATATAAAAAATTGGCGAAGAGAATTATATAAGGGATATGATAATAATGTTAAAATTTTATGTAATGGGAAACTTTATACTTATACTGAATTTGAAGCAGCAAGAGATGAATTACCAAAAGATGAGCATGGATTTATAAAAGATTGTAAGTATGTTTATTTAGATAATGATTTAATAAATAAAATAGATGATTTGCTTTTTGAAGTTAAGTATTTATTAGATTAATAAATTTTATTTGAAAGATTAAAATAATTCTCTATATGACAAGTATAGATATGTGTGTTATAATGTCAACAATATTTATTATTTATTTCACACAAATAATTTTGAAAGTAAAAGATTTTTACAATATTTAGATAAACTAGTATTTAAGGATGGCTTAATAGATGAAAATAATATAATTGATGTAAAAAATAGTTTGGAATTTATATAAGAGATTATTTCTCTCGTCATTATAATTAGTTTATGTATAACTTATGAAAAGCGGAATACAAATGTGAGGATATGTTTTAAATAATAATATTAAAAATTAAGAGGTGAGAAAATGAAAACATTAACTAAATAAGTGTGGCATAAACTTTGATTATGCCGAAAAAAGGAGGCATAATATGTTAGAAATAAAAGATTTAACGATATCTATTGGTGATAGATATTTAATTAAAAATTTGAATTTAATACTAAATAATGGTGATAAACTTGCTATTATTGGTGAAGAAGGAAATGGAAAATCCACTTTATTAAAATCCATTTTAGGTATTTGTGAATATGCTGAAATAAGTGGAAATATTAATTTGAACGGAAATAAAATTGGCTATTTAGAGCAATCTATTAGTGATGATAAATTAGATAAAAGTGTATATGATTTTCTATTTATTGATGAAAGTGATTATTATAATAAAATTAATAATTTATATAAATATTTAAAGTTAATTAATTTAACTGATGATATTTTAAAACAAAAAATTAGGACATTATCGGGTGGAGAAAAAGTTAAAATTAATATATTGAAATTATTATTAAATGAGTATGATATTTTATTTTTAGATGAACCTACTAATGATTTAGATATCGAAACTTTGGAATGGCTTGAAAATTTTATTAATAATACAAATAAACCAATTATGTATGTATCGCATGATGAAACATTACTTTCTAACACGGCAAATATGATTTTACATTTGGAACAAATAAAAAAGAAGACTGAATGTAGGCATACAATATTGAGAATTAATTATGATACTTATGTTGAACAAAGACTTAGACAAATTGAAAAACAAACACAGGTTGCAAAATCTGAAAGAAGGGAATTTAATAAACAACAAGAAAAATTACAAAGAATAATGCAAAAAGTTGAACATCAACAAAATACTATTTCAAGATCAGATCCACACGGAGCCCAAATGTTAAAGAAGAAAATGCATTCTTTAAAATCACAAGAGAAAAAATTAGATGAAACTGAATTAACTGAAGTACCAGATGTTGAAGAAAGTATTAGTTTCTTTTTTGAAGATGTTCTAGTGCCAAGAACAAAAAATATAATAAGTTTGAATATTGATGAATTAAAAGTATCTCATAAACTACTATCCAAAAACATAAAGTTAGATATAATTGGTAATGTACATTTGTGTATTATTGGTAAAAATGGTGTTGGTAAGTCTACTTTAATGAAAATAATTTATAATGAATTAAAAAACAGAAATGATATTAAAGTTGGATATATGCCACAAACTTATGATGAAATTTTAAATAATTATAAGAGTGTATTAGACTTTATATGTCCAAATGGTAGTAAAGATGAGATTACAAAAGCAAGAATGTTTTTAGGAAATATGAAATTTACTAGAGAAGAAATGACTAGTAATATTAAAGATTTAAGTAATGGCACGAAAGCAAAATTGTTTCTTGTTAAATTAGTATTAGATAAGTGTGATGTTTTAATATTAGATGAACCTACAAGAAATGTAAGTCCATTATCAAATCCAGTTATTAGAAAAGTTTTAAATGAATATAAAGGTACTATAATTAGTGTATCTCATGATAGAAAATATATTAATGAGGTAGCAAATGCTCTTTATATTTTAACTCCAAATGGATTAATTAAACAAAGATAGGAGGTATATATGGGAAAAGTAATATTAGTGTGTGGTAAAATTTGTAGTGGGAAAAGTTATTATTCAAAAAAGTTAAAAGATTCTTTAAATGCAGTAATTATTTCACCAGATGAAGCAACTTATGAACTTATAAATAATGAACAAGGAGAATTTTATAATGTGTTTTCTGAAAGATTAAATAAGTATTTAACTAGAAAAGTTGGAGAAATTGCTGGGTCAGGCGCTAATGTAATTTTTGAAAGAGGACTTTGGTCAAGTAAAGAAAGAAAAGATATAAAAGAATATTATAAAAATAAAGGCATAAATTGTGAAATACATTATGTGTGTGTTGATGATGAAACTTGGAAGCAAAATATTTTAGAAAGAAACAAAAGAGTATTAGATGGTAATGGTGGAGCTGATTTTTATTTAGATGAGGGATTAATGAAAAAACTTGTGTCTTTATGGGAAGAACCAACAGAAGAAGAGTATGATGTAATTTATAAAGTAAATAGAAAAAATATCTAATAATTTGAGTTTAAAAAATGAATTTAAGGAAGTGATAAATGTGATAAAGCCTGAAATGTTAAAAAAGGGAGATAAAATTGCTGTTGTTAGTTTGTCTAGTGGTATGTTAGGCGATGATAAATTTATACATAAATATTATATTGCTAAAAAAAGATTAGAAGAAGAATTTGGGTTAGAAGTTGTTTCTATGCCCAATGCATTAAAGGGAAGTGAGTTTATATATGAACATCCTGAAGAAAGAGCGAAAGATTTAATGGATGCATTTAAAGATGATTCAATAAAAGGAATTTTCTGTGCTATTGGTGGGGATGATTCTATAAGATTACTGCCTTATATAGATTATGATGTAATAAGAAATAATCCTAAAATATTTATGGGATATTCAGATACAACAGTTAATCATTTAATGATGAATAAAGCTGGGTTAGTATCGTTTTATGGACCATCAATAATGTGTGAATTTGGTGAATATGTGAAAATGTCTGATTATACAAAAAAATCAGTAGAAGATATATTGTTTAATAATTGCAAAAATTATGAAATAAAATCAAGTGAAGTTTGGTCAAATGATTTTGTTTCTTGGAAAGAAGAAAATATAAATGTTGCTAAAAAAACTTTGCCAGAGGAACACGGATATGAAGTTTTACAGGGAGAAGGCGTTATAACTGGGAAATTGCTAGGAGGATGCATCGATGTTTTTCCAATGGTAATTGGGACAGAAATCTGGCCAACTAAAGACGAATGGAAAGATAAAATATTATTATTAGAAACAAGTGAAGAAAAGCCAAGTCCTGATTTAGTAACGTACTATTTAAGAAATTTAGGTGTACAAGGTATATTTGATGTTATTAAAGGTATTATAGTTGGAAAACCACAAGATGAAAAATATTATGAAGAATATAAAGAAGTTTACAAAAAGGTTTTAAAAGAATTTAATAAAGAAGAATTACCTATTTTATATAATGTCAATATAGGACACGCTTATCCAACAGGCATATTACCACTTGGAACTGAAGTACAAATAGATTTTACTAATAAAAAAATATACTTACTTGAATCACCAACAAAATAAAGAATACGTATAATTAAATTGAAAGAGGTATAAAAATGGATATATATGAATTAATGGAAAAAGTTAATGAGTGGATAAAAGAAATATTAAATGATAATTATGTTGGTGTATATTTTCATGGTTCATTAAGATTAGGAAGTTTTAATCCTAATAAATCAGATTTAGATTTTATTATAGTTGTAAAAGAAAAACTTGATTTTAAAACAAAAGAACTTATTTGGGATAAAATGTTAGAAAATGAGAAATTGTTTCCAAAAAAAGGTTTTGAATTTAGTGTTGTTTTAGAAGAAAATTGTAAAAATATAATTCATCCTATTCCATATGAACTTCATGGAAGTAGGGACTGGATAGAAAGATATAAAATAGATAAAACATCAGTAATTAATGATAAGTATAAAACAGACACAGATTTAGCAAGTCATTTTAATGTTATTAATATTCCTAATGAAAAAATGGATTTTGGTAAACCTTCAACTTTAGTATTTAGTAAAGTTCCTAAAGAATATGTTATAGATTCTAATTATTCTGATACATTAGAATGTGTAAAAGAAATTGTTAATAATCCTGTATACTGTATTTTAAATCTTTGTAGATTTTATGCATTAATTAAAGATAGTCTTACTTTATCAAAATATGATGGAGGAAAATGGGCATTAGAAAATATGAACTCAAGTTATAATTTTCTTATCAAAAATGCTATGGAAGATTATATGAGCGATACAAATAATACTTATGATAATTCTGTTTTGCTAGCTTTTGCAAATGAAGCAATTAATTTAATTAATGACTATATAAATATTAATAAAAGTAAAATATAAAGAGATTGAGTTTTTATAGATAAAGAGTATAATGTTATTTATGAAGTGAATGTTATTTTGGAGGAGTATATAAATGAAAATTATAGATATTAAATCGCCACAAGATATATTAGATTTTATGAAAGAAAATATAAAATATGGTTGGTTAGATATTAACAATGAAGAACATATAGGGAATATGAAAAATTTTCGTAAATTATATAGAACATCTAGTATTGATGAAACATTAGCACATGGTATTGGCACTTGTATAGAACAAGTTTATTTAATGAGTACTTTACTTGATAAATTAAATATACAAAATAAAATGTATTGTACTAGAATATATGAAGGTGATCAATTCAACGATTTAGAGGCAGAAGAGCATATGCATTGTTTTGTTTTATATAGTTTAAATGATAGGGTATATCAAATCGAGCATCCAAATTGGGAAAGAGCAGGAATATATGAATTTAAAAGTTATGAATCAGCCATAGATGAAATAAATAAATATTATATAAATTTGTCTGGAGGATATGCTAGACCAGTAACACAATTTTATAAAGTTGAACCAAATTTATCATTTAAAGAATTTAATAATTATATTAATAGTTTAGATATAAAAGAAAAACATTAAACTTCTCTAATATAATTTTAAAAAAACTTGAAAAGTACAAAATATAAGAAAGAACTATTACCAGCGTCTTTCAAGTAATCCTATGAAAGATTATTTTTTACAGAAATATTCCATATACTTAAGAACATCTGTTAAATAAGGTTTTTTAGATAATACTAAAGATGCTATTAATTCCAACTAAGTAATTTTATATTTAGAATAATAGTCTATGATATTAAACATAGGCTTTATTTGTTTAACATTATAATTTTATTTTAATTTTTCTTGATATTGAACTAAATAATATTAAGGTTCAAATAGATGCAAATTTAATTATAAATGATGAAACACTAAAACTAAATTATAATGAATTATTAAATATAAATTAACACTAGCTTATCCCAGTCTTTTTGTTCTTGACATTTATAGTACATTGGTATATAATATGATACACAAAAAAGAGGAGGTTTTTGTAAAATGAGTGAAACAGATTTATTAATCGAAAGGATAGCTTCTAAAATAAAAGTTAGTAAAGAAAACTTAAAAAGAAGAGTTTTATCCATAGTATTGTCAGGTGCTTTAATATTTAGTACTGGCGCAATGACTGCAAAAGCAGTTGATAGTTATTCTGAACCTACTAGTGTGGTTGGAGAATACGTTGAATATGTTGAAAATGGGAAAGGAATATATATAACATCTGTTGATGGTAAAGTTGTTTATGTTTATTTAAATAACACTTTAATTAATGCTAATTTAGAGAAAACAGATGCTTTATATATAGGTGAAGTATTTAATTATCCTAATAAACTATATGTACAAAGAAAAACAATTTTAAATCCAAATTATACAAGTTATTATGATAAATATACAACTGTATATGCCTTAAGTGGAAACGAAGTTGAAGAAGGATGGGAAAGAATACTTAAAAGCGATATTCCAGAAGGCACAATGGTTGCAACAACAATAGAATTAGGTAATTTCCTTATAAGTCCTAAAGATTTAACAAGAGATGAAACTGATATGATAGGTTTTGGACAAATAGACATAAATAATAATGGTACATATGAAAATGTATATATAGGAAATGCTAAAGAAAATAAGATGTTTACTAAAGAAGCTGCATTACAATTTGCTATTAGTAAATATAATACTTATAGTATACTTTCTAAAAAAGTAGAAAACAAAAATTACAAAGATAAAAATGATCAAAAGTACATTACTATATATGCAATAAGTAGTGAAAATAGAGAAGATGGATGGACAAAAGTAAATAAAAGTTCAGTTCCAGATGATGCTTTAATAGCAAGTAATACTGAATATGCAATGGCAGTTTATAACTTAAATATGAATGCACTTGTTTCTAAATATAAAGAAGCAGAATTACCTGCTGGAGCTATTAGAAAAAATGGTTTATACAGAGTAAATGTAAATGGTACTAATGTATATGCATATTTAGGTAATGATGTAAGAAATGAATATTGTTTAAAAGATGAAGCTTTAATAATAGCAGAAATTAGTTATAATACTATATATGCTTATAAAAAGGTTGTATATGATCCATATCTAAATACAAGTAAAACTATGTATGCATTAAGTGGAGATTACAGTAGAAGTGGTTGGGAAAGAATAAATGTTAGTGAAATAGGATCTAATGAATTTGTTGCAACTTCAGTAGAACTTGGAGAATTTTTATCAACTGATCACTATTTAATTCCAGATGAAATTGGTACTAACTTTGAATATGTTGATATTAATTTAGATGGTAAATATGAATTAGTATATGTAGGAAATGGTACTATAAATAAAATGCAAACTAAAGAAGAAGCTTTAAGATATGCAGCAAATAACTATGAAGAATTTTATGTATTTAAAAAATATCTTGAAGAAAAATCAAAAACTGTATATGCAATAGATACTAGAAAATATGTAGATGGATGGACTAGAATTAACAAAAATGATATTCCAGAAGATGCCCTAGTAGCAAGTACAATAACATATATAGATTTACAACTTAAGTTAACAGATGGTGTATTCTATGAATCTAAAAAACAAGATCAAACACCTAATCAAAATAACCAAGATAATCAAAATAATCAAAGTACATCACTTATCGTTCCAAGCCCAGCTTACAATGCATTTATAAAAGCAGATGCTCTTAACTATGCTTATACTAATTATGAAGACTTCTGTATAATGACAAAAGTTATTACTACAAAATCAGGTGCTAAATGTACATTATATGCATTCTCATTTAATGTTGAACAAGCAGGATGGGAATTAACAGCAAATGATTTAGTTCCAAAAGATGCTTATATTTTCTTAAATATGAGTTATGCTCAAGAATTTGAATATGATTTTGTAAATGGTTATTCAAAAACTTTAAAATAGTTTCTTAATTGAAGCTATTTTTTTTGTAAAGAAAACGTTAAAAAAATATAAATGTTTTTATATAAATTTACATATATGATAAAATAATTAGTAGGAGGATACAATGAAATGTGTTAGTATAAAAGATAAAAGATTATTAGAAGTAACAGAAAAAGAAGAACCTACTATTGATTCTAAAAAAGTGTTAATAGAAATTAAAAAAGCAGGAATATGTGGTTCAGATATTCATAATTGGGAAACAGGTTCTCCTTTAAATCTTGTAATGGGGCATGAATTTTGTGGAACTGTTATAGATAGAGGAGAAAGAACTGATTTGGAAGTAGGAAATAGAGTTACGGCTTTAC
>CANRKW010000043.1 GCA_947631345.1 uncultured Bacilli bacterium
TCAAGTGCCTACTATTATAGAAATACGAATGGTAGTTCGTCAACTGGAACTAAATGGTGGTGGACAGCGTCCCCTATCCGCTTTGATGGTTCCAGCGCGCACGTCGGTATCATAGATAGTTCGTACCAACTTGGTGCTCCGTCCGCGGCCTGGGTGGGTTCGCACGAGGCCGTCCGTCCTGTGATTTCTCTAAAATCTTGTGTAACGAAAAGTGAAGGAGATGGAACAAGTGGTAGCCCATACACATTTACTATAGATTCTTCTTGTGCATCTGCCGTCAATTAATAGACTTATTAGATTTATTCTAATAAGTTTTTAAAATGGCAAACTTTTGTATTGACTATAAAAAAATACTATTGTAAAATAACTTTATTAGGAAGTGATTTATATGGCTATTACTAAAACAAATTTTATAAATTTTACTAGATGTAAAAGATATGCATCTTTAGAAGAATTACATAATGAAAAGTTATCTAGTGATTTAAGTATAGAAGAATACTTAAAAGAAGAACAAGAAGAAGAAAAGAAAGATTTACTTGGAAGTATGTTTGAAGCTATGGAAGAAGGAGAAGACATAGACAAAACAGTAAAAATAGATAGACAACTAGAAGCAATGATGGAATACTATAAAGAAACAGAAGTAACTGCAGGTAAAGAAGTAGAAAGACTTTTTGAAGGAGAAACAATATATAGTTTAGATACATATAGACAAGAAAGTTTTGATTTTTCACTTAATGGAATAAAATACTTATGTTTTGTTGATATTTATAATGAATCAAATAATGAAATAAACATAATAGAAGTAAAAGCCACAACTTCTAGAAAATACAAAGCTTTAGAATATAATATAGAAAAAGAAAAATATCCATTATTTATAAAAACAGGAAACTTTTATCATTTAGCAGAAGATCCTAAAATATCTAAAAATTATGCAGAAAAAGTAGGAAAATTACTAAATAGATTTACTGATGAAGGAAAATATATTTATGATTTATCTGTACAAAGATATATAATAGAAGGTTACTTAAAAGAAAACAAAATTGATAAAAAAGTTAACTATTATTTAGCTGTTTTAAATAATGAATATGAATATGATGGCTATATGGAAAATGGAAAAAGAGTATTTAACACTGATATATATGGAAATAGAATAATAGATATATATGAATTGAATGATGTAACAGAAATGTATCAAAGTAGAATTGATATAGAAAGACAAAATTTAGAAGACTATATTTTTAATGGAAGTACTTCTCCTTGTAAAGTTGGTCCTTACTGTGCTTTAAAAAAGAATACTGAATGTAAGTTTAAATCTATTTGTTTTAAAATGGTACCAGAAAAAAACGCAAGTTTTAATTATAAAAGATTTGTAAGTTTTACATATGATGGAATAAAATATAATAAGTATGATTTAATAAATGAAGGTTACTACCATTTAGATGATGTACCAAAAGAGTGGTTAAACACGCCAAATCATAAAATACAAAGAGAATGCTATGATAATAATGAAGTACATATAAATAAAGAAAAAATAATTGCTGGTTTAAATAGTTTAGAATATCCTATATATCACTTGGATTTTGAAACTTTTCCATGCCCAATACCAAGATTTAAAGGAGAACACCCATATTACCAAAGCCCCTTTGAGTTTTCTCTTCACGTTGAAACAAGCCCAGGTGTTTGTGATAAAGAACTAGATAACTATGTATTTTTAGCAAGAACAAATGATGATGAAAGACTAGAACTAGTAAAAGCTTTAGTTGAAAAAATACCTATTGAAAAAACTGGAGGCTGTATGTTAGCCCAAAATGTAACGTTTGAAAAAGGAAGAATAAAAGAACTTGCTCATATGTTCCCAGAATACAAAGAAGAACTTCTAAAAATAAGAGAAAGTGGTAGAGACTTACTTGAAATAATTGACAACAATAAAGAATTATATAAATCCTTAGGTTTTTCTGATGAGGAATGCTCGACTATGAATTACTATAATAATGCTCAAAGTGGGTCATTTTCAATCAAAAAAACCCTACCTCTTTTTACTAACTTAAGTTATAAAGATTTGGAAGTTCAAAATGGGGTACAAGCCTTAGTAGAATACGCTAACTATAAAAATATGACTGACATTGAAAAAGAAAGAAAACAAAATGCTTTAGTAGAATACTGTAAACAAGACACCTGGGCAATGGTAGAAATACTAAGAGGCTTAAGAAAGTGTGTGGACATAAAGTAAAAAATATGTAAAAAACTGTCAAATTACTTGTATAACAAATTTATTAATAGTATATTAAAATAAAGGAGAGTGAAAAAATGATATATCCATCTATTGATAAACTTTTAACAATAGTTGACTCTAAATATAAACTCGTTCACGTTGCAGCACAAAGGAGTAAAGCTATGATAGAAAACAAACATTATCAAATGAAAGAAGATAGTTATATATCTAAAAAAGAAATAGGAAGAAGTTTAGAAGAATTAGAAAAGGGATTAATCAAAATAAAAGAATAATCTTTTTTTAATTATGAAAATACTAAAATATAAGAAATTATCAAAAGATAGATATAAAGTAACTTTTGATAAAACAGAAATAATACTTTATATAGAAGTAATACTAAAATATAATCTCCTATTAGAAAAAGATATATCACTTTCTTTATTAGATAAAATAATAAAAGAAAATACATTTTATGAAGCATATAATATTAGTTTAAATCAAATAAGTTATAAATTAAGAACAGAAAAAGAAATAAAAAATAGTTTAGAAAAAAAAGGATATGAAGAAAAACTAATAGATAAAGTTATTAATGAATTAAAGAAAAACAAATATATAGATGAAACTAAATATATAGAAGCTTATGTAAATGATAAAATAAACCTAACTTCATATGGAAGTTACAAAATAAAAAAAGAACTTCTTGATTTAGGTTTAGATTCTAAAAAAATAGACGAATATTTAGATAAAATACCTAAAGAAGTTTGGAATCAAAAACTAGACAAATTAATAGAAAAGAAGTTTTCTTTAATGAAAAATAAAAGTTTAAAAGAAATAAAAAACAAACTTAATATTTTTCTATTTAATTTAGGTTATGATAAATATGAAATAGAAAAACGTTTAGATTTATTAGAAAAAGATGATACAAATAGTATCATTAAAGATTATGAAAAAGCAGAAAAAAGATATAAAGAAACTATTAAAATAAAAAATTATTTATATAGAAAAGGCTATAATTTAGATTTAATAGAAGAAATTATGAATAAAAAAAGTAGTGACAGATATAATTTAATGTGATATCATTTTTTGAGTGGAGGTAATAAATAATGGACACATTAGATAAGACAAATTTATTAAAAGAGTTAAAAGAACTAAAAGAAGGAATACAAGCTGATGCTTTTGCAATTTTAGGTATAACAAGTTTAGATGCACTTCTAATATATGGTTTATCTAGACCTGGTTTAATACAAAGCAAAGTACTTTTTGCCTTTTTTACAGCCCTTTTTGCATATGCTGATGTAAGACAAGTAGCAGTATTAAAGGACAAAATCAAATCTAGAAGTTTCCTAGAAGAGTATGTAAATAATTTTGATAAAAATAATCTTACAAAAAAATTAAAATAAGTTAAAAAAGACTAACTTATTTTTAATTTACTAATAATTGGATTCATTATAAAACTTATCTTCATTTTCTTTTAAAACTTTGATATTTTCACTAGAAGTATATACATTTATTTCATATTTATATAATAAATCATAATTATAGATTTTATTATTCTTTAAATTATCTATAAAATTATCTATTAACTTCTTTATATTTCTTCCATTAAATAAAATATCGAAATTTAATGTACTATAAATATTATCATTAGAATATATTTCTTCAAAATTTGTATTTATATTAGTTATATCTTCATAATATTTGTATTCAACTATAACTTTATCTTTTAAACTTTCATTAGTTATATAATTAATATAATATGAATCTATAAACATATTGTCATACATTTGATATTCATTTACATCTGTTTTATATGTAATGTTTAAAGGTACTTCATTTATATATTCAATATTAGATAAATCTATTAAAGTAATTCCTATACCTATTCCTATAAAAGCTAAAGAAACAATTAAAGAAATTAACATAAATTTAAAATTAACAGAAACATTACAAATTAAAGAAAGTAGTATTTTAATAATTAAAATGTTGATAACTATAAGAGATATTAACAGTAAAATAACACCTATATATATAAGTCCATTAAAACACATAAATAAAGCTAAAGTAATAGATAGAAATAAAACTACAACTGATATAACAAAAGGTATCAACAGTAAAATCAAAAAAACTTTAATAGAAAAATTAAATATATTACCTAAAATATTTAATAATGAGAAATTACTTTTCTTTTTTTCTTTTTGAATATGAATATCTTTATGAATTATTTCTTCTTTTACTTCTTCTTTAGTTGTTTCTTTTTCTTTAAATTTATCTAAATATTCTTTCTTATAAACATATAGAAATACAAATATAAATAATACTATATAAATTAGATTAACTATAAATATCCAAATTCTATTAAAAAGCATACTTCCAATAGGAAAACTTAATATAACATCAGTTCCTAAAGATATAATAAAATAAGTAGGTATTCTAAATAAAAATAATACTAAAACTAATATAATTAGTGTTCTAAAACATTTTCTCTTTTCTTCTTTATTCATATTACTAAACATATAAATACTTTTATCAATTATATAAGTAAATTCACTTGTAAAATTCTTTTTAGTTTTTAATTCATCATATTTAACTAAATCATTTGTTAAATCATCTAAAGTAATATTAAAGATTTTACAAAGAGTTAATAGTTTATCCATTTCTGGATAAGTTTGACCACTTTCCCATTTTGATACAGATTGTCTAGATACATCTAATAAATCTGCTAAACTTTCTTGACTCATATTTTTGTCTTTTCTTAATTTTGTTAGTTTTTCACTAAACTTCATTTTCCTTCACCTCGCATTAAATATATAATAAAACCCAGTTGCATAAAACCAATTATAAGTTGTTTTGTGTTAATTTTGAGTTGCATTTATATATTTTATCATTAATATATGATAAAATTAAAGAGTGATAAATATGAAATTGAATTTTTTAGGTAGGGGTTCTGCTTTTAACCCAAAAGAAGGTAACACTTCGGCTTATTTTATAGAAAATGATGAACTATTTTTAATTGATTGTGGAGAAACTGTGTTTTCGAAATTAATAGAAAAAGACTTATTAAATAACATTAATAATATAAATGTATTAATAACACATACACATTCAGATCATATAGGAAGTTTAGGTTCTTTAGTAATGTATTCATATTACTATTTAAAGAAACCATTAAATATTATAATTACAAAAGATGCAAAATATTTAAGAAATATTGAAGGTATTTTAAAAGGTTTTGGATGTATAGATGAAATGTATAACTATATTTTAGAAAAAGAATATGATGATAAATTCATTTCATTTGAAAAAATAAGATATATAGAAACTAAACATTGTGATGAATTAAATTGTTATGGAATAATATTTGTAACTAATAATGGTATTGTGTATTATTCAGGCGATACTTGTGAAATTGAAATAATAAAGAAATTAATATTTAGTGAAGAAAAAATAGATAAGATATATATAGATACCTCTTCTACCTTAAGTAGTGTACATTTATATATAGGAAAGTTAATTGAAGAAATACCAGAAAAGTATAGAAATAAGGTATATTGTATGCATTTTAATGATGAAAATTGTATTAAATTAGCATTAAAATCAAAGTTCAAAATTGTTTAAAAAAATGACAAAATGTAACTGATTAGGTTACTTCCATAAGGCTTTATCTGTGATAAAATATAATAAATGTGGAGGTAAAAGTTAGTACATGAACCAAGAAAAAGTAGGTAAATTAATAGCTAAAAAGAGAAAAGAATTAAATTTAACACAAGAAGAATTAGCAGAAAAATTTGGAATAGGTGCTAGTTCAGTTTCAAAATGGGAAAGAGGATTAACTACACCTGATATTTCTATTTTAAAAAGTTTAGCAGATACTTTATGTGTAAGTGTTGAAGATTTAATAGATGGACCTAAAGATGAAGTAGAAGAAGTAAGTGAAAATACAAATAATGATATAGAAGTAGCTTTAAGTAATGAGATAAAAGAAGTTAAAGTTAATAAAGATAACAACAAACGTAAGAGAATAATAGTAACCATTTCTATAACTTTGGTAGTGATTTTAGCACTAGGTTTATTTTTGCTTATGAAGAAAAGTGGAAATATTTATAATTTAAAAAGTAAGAGTGAAGACTTTAGTGTAAATGGATATGTAGTTAATAATAAGGAATCAAGTATAATAACTATTAGTTTAATTTCGTTACAAAATAAAGAAATGGATATAATGATTGATTCCATTGCTGTTAATTTGATATATAATAATAAATTTATAACAGCCTCATCTTTGGATGATAAAACAAACTTATCTGATTCATTAAAAAATATTTATATAAATTATGTATTTGGCAATGAATTAAATTTATCAAAAGATGATTTTTACTTAATTATAAATTTTGTTGACTTGAATAATAATGAAAGTGAGTTGAAAATTCCCCTAAAATTAGAGAAAAAATAGCAACTAGCCTGATAGGCTAGTGAAAAAGCCTAACAAGCCATATACTTTTTCAAGAAAATGTTATATGCTAGAGACACTTACTAATGCACGAGCAAAATTCCTGCATTAGTAAAATATTATGAAAGGAGGAAGTTTGTAATAATGAAGAAGTTTTTGTCATTATTATTGTGTAGTCTCATAATTTTTCCTAACTTATTAAGAGCAAGTGAAATTACTGAAGAAGAAGTGGAAAAGGAAGTAGCTAGAACTACTAAATATTATAAAACTGTAACATCTAGAACTGTGTCTATTAATACTATAGATACTATAAAGCCTACAAGTTATACAGTTGAGGTAAGCGAAGACGAATATAATAGTATAAAACCAGAGGATGTTCCCCAAAGCGCGACAGTTGAAACTGAATATAAGAAGATGACAACATCTATTTTACAAAGTAATTCTAGGTATAAATATCAAGTGGTACTTGAATGGAAAAATATGCCTAAGAAAAGAAGTCATGATATTATAGGTATCGGTTATTATTCAGATGTTAAAGTGATTTTGAATCCAATATTATCAACTGAGTATTGCTTAAAAAGTGGATTCTGTGCATCTCAAGGAATGTATATTCCACAAATTTTCCACAATGGTGTAGGTGCTAGTTTAGATTTGCCTACTGGAGATTTAAAATCGCTAAAAACAACTTTCTATGTATATATAGATAAAGTAGATTCATCTGATGTTATAACATATCAAACTGCTGTCGGTGATTATGCACATGCTACATCTAATATATCTGAAGCAAATGCTCAAAGATACTCAATAGACATGGCTGGTATATTTTTAGATGGTGTAAGTGATTATTATGACTCTATATCAGAAGCTAGAACGACTTGGTATGGAACTTGGTAATTGGAAGTATAGAAAACAGTTGCCTATTGGAATAATAGGAAAAGAATCCCTGTCGGAGCCTTATAATAAAATATATTATAAATTATGTTAGGTTCTAATAGAAAATGGTAAATTTCGTGATAGTTATAGAGATACAAAACAGAGTATGGGTTGACGAGAACGTTTAGAAAAATACTATATTCCATGTTGAAAGATAGTGTGGCTCGATGTGGAACGTGGTAGAACATAAGAAAAGATTAAATCTTATAAGAAAATGCCTTTTTTAATTCCTTTAAGATTTAATAAAAAAATAAATTACTATAATTCAGTGTCAAAAGATAGTTGGCTTGATATGAATTTTAGTAAGAAAAAAATAAAATTTTGGAGT
Source organism: uncultured Bacilli bacterium (assembly GCA_947631345.1). The sequence goes on from CANRKW010000043.1 coordinate 7,918, forward strand.
TTATGAGAATACGTATTATTAATTCTATAAAACTCTAAAGAAAAAAAATTTTAACATTTTTAAATTGGTTTATGCACTTACCATTGTTCTGTGTTGAAAGATAGTTCGGCTCAATGTGGAACATTTGGTAAAATAAGAAAAGAACATTAGATTTTTGTGTAGGACACGCATTATTAGTTCTATTAAAATCTAATAATATTATGGTAAATTTCGTGTAAAAAGAGATAATAAAAGAGTATGGGTTATTCCATTAATATTAAAAAAACTATGTGGGTGTGTGAAGCTTATACCCTTTGCACTACTAGTGCTTTCCTGGCTAAAAGCACATCCATATATAGATTCATATTTTTACTAAATAAAAAATATTCATTTTAAAGGTAGGTCTTGTTTAAATTTTTAGCAATTATTAATATCATAAATGTATTTTCCCTCCATCTAATTATGGACTTTCGTTTATGATATTAATTAATATTATAAAATTACTTTTAAACGTGAAAACGTTTATTACTATACCCATAAAGCACATTATATATGTGCTTTTTTTCGATTAACCTTTAGGGCATGGTTTGCCTACAGCAAACCAAAAAATCATTCGTTAGACGATTGGAATTAAAATGCTAACAAGAAAACTATAAATGAAATCATAAATGGTAAAATCCTATAAATTTTAAAACTAGAGTATGTTTTTAATATAACTGCTAGTTTTTGAAATAATTTAGAAAGAAAAAAGATATTAAATTAATTATAAAAGGTGAAAAACTAGCTGATAAATAAAGTTATGAATTATCAAGTAAAATTAAAAGTCTTAATAACTAGCATAATATTTTAAATATTGCTATAATTATTATATTAAATAGGAGAGGAGATGATTTTATATGAAGAAATTTATTTGTATTTTATTATGTATTACTATATTAGGTTGTTTAACTGCTTGTAGTTTATATGATGACTATTCTAATAGAATAGAT
>CANRKW010000044.1 GCA_947631345.1 uncultured Bacilli bacterium
TCACCGGCTGAATCATTTAAAGCATTTATAATTCCTGTTGTAAGCGAACCATTATATAAGTTTTCATTCATATAATCCATAGCGCTCGAAAAAAACTCATCTGTTACTCCACTTGGTTTAGTAGGGTAGTGTCCTGCACTTACTTTCAAAGTATTATTAATGTAATATACGAGTGCTGCTTTCCTTTGCGCACTTAAAACAATGTCTTTATTTAAAATTAGAGGTCTAATACCTATACCAACTCTTGCCATATTTAAAAATTTATTAGCAAGTTCTAAATAGTCTTCATTATAGTACCCTTCTTTTAAAGGTAAAGATTCATAATTCGCATCAAATAAAAAGGTAGAATCTTCTATACTATTTAACTTATCCATAAGAGTTTTATATTCATTATATGTATTTTTTACATTTTCTAACTTTTTTTCTTCTTCACTATTAAGAAGAACTTTTACTCTTTCATCTAAAAATGATGGATCTAAAAACATAGCTATAATATCATATTTATAATTATCTATATCAGTTACATTTATATCAAAATATAAATATTTGAAGTTTTCACTTGCATAATGTATTCTTATTAAACTAACTAAACTTATAGGATTTGGTAAATCTTCATATATTACATTATTATATGAACCATGAATTAAACTTATTGTTTTTTCTTTTCCTAAAGCCTGTGCTTCTTCATATAAAGTAGTCCCATTAGTCTTTAATTGTTCACTCATATAAAATAAGTCTTCACTAATACTATCTTGTGTTATTCTATTTTCATACCCATCTTTTTTAGCAGCAACTTTACTTAATTCTACAGCATGTTTTTGTAAGTCATATTTGTATTCACTATTACTATTAAATAAAGTCCAATATGACTCTAATTCATTATTTGTAACATTATAACTAATAGCCCCATCAATTTCATCATTTCTATTAGTAGTAACAGAACCACCTAACCTGTAAATAGAGCCATTATATTTATTAAGGTATTCAAAACGTTTAGTTTTAAAATAAGTATTAAAAGCAGCATAACTTTTTATTTCACCTAAATCATTAGTTTCAAAAAATAAGTAATAGTTATACTCTTCATCATAATATGAATAAGCATACCCTCCAAAAGCAGATTTACTTTTTATTTTATATTCACCATATACATTATTAATATCATTAATAGTAGTATTAGTTTTTATAGTCATTTTATCTAATATCATTAGTTCATCATTACTTAATTCTTGTGCTTCTAATTTAGTAAAAAATAAAGTAAAAATAAATAATATACTTAATATCTTTTTCATAATTCCTCTTTTCTTTATATTATATGTAACACTTTTCTTAATGTCCAAAGTGTATCTTTAGTATTTATTTTATTATCTTTATCTATATCACCATTCATTAAATGTTTATCTGTTACTTTTTCTAATTTAAGTGATAATCTTAGTGATATATATACGTCTTTCATATCTACATCTTTATCAAAGTCAACATCTCCTAAAAGATAATTAGATACGTTTACTGTAACTTTCTTTTCATAATTTGATATTTTTGCTGTTATTATAGCAGTTCCATTATTTATAGCAGTTATAACTCCTTCACTATTAACTGTTGCAACACTTTCGTTATTAGTGCTCCACTCAATTTTACCAGTAGGATAACTTGTAGCATTTATTTTTATACTTTCATTAGGTTCTAAATTAACTACACTTTTATCTAAATGAATTCCATATATAAATACATCTAAATAAGCAGTACGATTTGTATAATTAGATTTAGCAAGTATAACTACTCAACCTACTCCATTTATATTTAGAGCTTCTCCATTTACCGAAGCAATATCTGTTCCACTTACTACACTATAAGTTACTGGTTCAAGCGAATCAACCGGGTCTTTAATTAATTCAAGTAAAACACTTTCCTCACTATAAATTTTTAGTGGATTTTCTTTAAATTTTATAGAAGTTAAAGGTTTATATACATGAACTATATATTCTATTTTTAAATTACTTCCATCAGTAGAATTACCTACTACTTTAGTTGTACCTTCTTTTAATCCTTCAAATAAAGTTCCAAACATATTAGTTCTATATTCTTTTACTATATCATTATTTTCTACTATCCATTTAATTTCTTTATTTTTAGTAGTACTAGGTAATATTTCATATTCTAAATATTCTAAACTTCCTACTTTTATAAATACTTCTTTTTTTACTTCTTTTAGACTTTTCATTTTATGATTTATATTTATATTATAAGTAATACTTTTATTATATTCTTCATTTTCTACTGTTATTTTAACTTCTCCACTTTTTTTAATTAAAACATTACCATTTTCTACAGTTGCAACGTCATTATTACTACTATACCATTTGAGTGGTGTATTTTTATTTGTATTAACACTTAATTGTATATTTTTTATATCACTATCAGTTATTTCTATATTTTCTTCTCCTACTCTTTCAAATATTAATTTTTCATCATATTTATCTAAATATAATTTAGTTATTTGAAGTGTATTATCAGAATATTTATTTACCCAATAAATTATATTATTATTAATTATATAGTTTATTAAAATAGTAGGATAACTTTTTTCTATAGGAATAGGTTTTAATACTTCTTCTCCATTTGTATTTATTATCATATAGTAAAATTCTTTATCACTATTTATACTATAATAATCTTTATATGGAGTTAATGATCTCACTTGATATATTATTAGTATTTTATCATTATCTAAGGAAACCGCTCTTAAGCCAGTTATAGTTTTATTATCTATATAATTAGTAATCCATTTTACTCCATAGTCAGTATCATTTTCTTCATTTTGTCTTAAAGGAGTATCTAATACTGAATTTAACTCTTCATCAAATTTTTGTATAAATATATTTCTAGGTTCATTATAAAGAGAGGTTGATGCATAAGTATTAGTATAAGTTTTTTCACTACTTGCAACTAAAACATATCCGTCACTTACTTCTATAATATTACCAAGACTTGCAAATGTATAGTTTTGATTTACATCACTTACTGTACTCGCACGAAATGAAAAAGCTAATTTTCTTTTATATTCAAATGTATTATTATTTACTTTAGATTTAGTTATTACAAATCCACGAGGAAAATTATCTCCTTGATCTGCATGAATAAAGCTGCCACTAGAAGTACTTATAATTCTTTGGTCAAATACATGTGATACCCAGTTAAATTCATTTATATTTACCGCATTATTAAGTTTATCTGGACTATTTAAATATTCAAATGTATTTATATCTACATATATTGTAAAATTCATTTGATGAGTATTATACATTTCTTTAGAAAAAGAAGCTGCAAGAATATTATTACTAATAGCCATATCGATATTACTAGCATCAAAGGCTATTTTAGTTCCATGCATTTTAGCATCTATATCATTTAAGTTTTTTATATATCTTGTACTACTAGTACCATATGCAGGTATTTTTAACTCTTTTACTACATTACCTAAACTATCATATTTTACTAAACTTATTGTAATTGTACTTGCAAAATCATCTAAAACTGTATCAGTAGTTATTTTATCAGTATCACCATATATTACATATAAATATCCATCTTTATAAATAGCATTACCAAATTTACTTAAATATCTATTTATAGTTATTTCACTTATTTTATTTCCTAATGTATCTGTTTTTACCCATCCTAATATATTATTGTTATCTTTTATTGTATAGATTACATTAAAAAGTCCATCTATATCAATAAATTCATAATATTTAGAAGGAGATGCATGATACATTTGTGTATTATCTCCAAGTAAAGAATCACTTTCTGAGTTATAATTAGTATTAATATTAAATGTTTCTAAATAAGCACTTTCTTCTGCATTTAAAATACATGGAAACATTAAAATTAAAAATAAAACTATTTTTTTCATATAACAAAACCACCCTTCATTTGTATATTATTATATGACATTAAAATTAAAAAATCTAGTATGTATTTTTAATTTTCACACTAGAATTTTTAATATTGGTCGGAGTAACAGGATTTGAACCTGCAACTTCTTGCTCCCGAAGCAAGTGCTCTACCAAATTGAACTATACCCCGTTATTTAGTTCCTAAAAGGAACTAATCTTTTTTTATTTTTATTTTGTATTCATTATTTAAGTCATCTATAAACTCATATTCTTCTATATCTAAATTACTAACTAATTTACCTAATAATTCACTTTCTATTACATTTTTATATTTTTCTATAACATTTTTCATTATATTTTCATTAGATGTTATTTCTATTTTTATTCTATCACTTATATCTAAACCAATATCCTTTCTTAATGTTTGACATTTTCTTATTAAATCTCTTAATATTCCTTCATTTAATAATTCATCTGTAATGTTAACATCAAGTACAATATAATCTGTTCCGTCACTTGATGCATCATACCCTTCTTTAGAATGCATTCTTATATCTAACATACTTTTATTTAAAGTATATTCTGTATTATTTATATTTATAGTTTTTTCTTCATTTATATCATTTAATGTATAATTACTTAATAATTTAGAAAGTTCATTTATATTTTTACCAAATATAGGTCCACATACTTTATAATCAGGTTTTATTTCATAATTTAAATAATTACTAAAATCACTTATATATTCTACTTCTTTTACATTTAATTCTTCTTTAATTAAATCATCCATATCACCTATTAATTCTTGATTCTTTTTATCAATTAATACTTTATATAAAGGTTGTCTTATTTTTACATTTGCTTCTTCTCTTGCATTTCTTCCTAAACTTATTATATTTCTTACTTTATCCATTTTTTCTTCTACTTTTAAGTCTATTAAAGATTCATTTACTTTTGGAAATTCACTTAAATGAACACTTTCTAAATTAGTTAAATTTCTATATATATCTTCACTTATAAATGGACAAATTGGTGCGATTAATTTAGTTAAACCTAAAAGTACTTCATAAGTTACTTTATATACACTTAATTTTTCTTCATCTAATTCACCTTTCCAAAATCTTCTTCTATTTCTTCTTATATACCAATTAGATAAGTCTTCACTTACAAATAATGTTATAGGTTTTACTACTTTATTTAAGTCATATTCTAAGTATGCTTGATTTACTGTTTTTACTAAATTATTATATTTACTTAGTAACCATTTATCTATTAATTCATAAGAATTACTATTTATAAAGTCTTTTACTTCTAAATGATCAGCATTAGCATACATTGCAAAGAAATTATATGTATTTTTTAAAGTATTAAAGAATTTACTTATTACTTCTTTTACTCCATCTTCATCAAATTTTATAGGTGTCCATACTGGACTTACATAAGGTAAATACCATCTTATAGCGTCACTTCCATAAGTATTCATAAGTGTGAATGGTTCAACTGCATTACCTTTACTTTTATGCATTTTTTTACCATATTTATCTAGTAATAATTCGTTTACTAATACTCTTTTATATGGACTTTTTCCAGTTACAAATACACCTATTACAAGTAGAGAGTAAAACCATCCTCTAGTTTGATCTATTCCTTCTGCTATAAAGTCTGCTGGGTATTGTGTTTCCCATAATTCTTTGTTTTCAAATGGATAGTGGTATTGGGCTAGTGGCATTGAACCTGAATCAAACCAACAATCTATTACATCTGGAACTCTATTCATTGTTTTTCCGCATTTTGGACATTTTATATGTACTTCATCTACATATGGTCTATGTAATTCAATATTTTCATCTATTTTTTCTATTGATTTTTCTACTAATTCTTTTTTACTACCTATCATTATTCTATGTCCACAAGAACACTCCCATAAAGGTAGTGGTGTACCCCAATATCTACTTCTTGAAATAGCCCAGTCGTTAAGGTTTTCTAGCCAATTTGCAAATCTTTTCTCACCTACAAAACTAGGATACCACTCTACTTTTTTATTTTCTTCTATTATTTTATCTTTTAGTTTAGTTATTTCTAAATAAAATGAAGGTTTACTATAATATAAAAGTGGTGTATCACATCTCCAACAATGAGGATAGTTATGTGTTATTCTTTGTTTTTTAAATAATTTGTCATTTGTTTTTAAGTATTCTATTACTAATTTATCAGCATCAAATACTTTTACACCTTTCCAAGGCCCTTCAGTATAGCATCCATCTTCTCCAACTGGATTTACATAAGGTAAGTTATATTTTTTCCCAACTTTCGCGTCATCTTCACCAAAAGCAGGTGCAATATGTACAATACCAGTTCCGTCTTCCACAGTAACATACTCATCGCATGTTACAAAAAAGCATTTTCCATTTATTTTAAGTTCAGGAATTAATTGTTCATATTCTATATATTCTAAGTCTTTTCCTTTATATTTTTCTAGTACTTTATATTCACTTCCTAAAACAGTGCTTGCTAGTTTTTCTGCTAATATGAATTTATAACCTTTACTTTCTACTTTAACATAATCGACATTTGGATTTACACAAAGAGCAACATTAGATAAAAGAGTCCATGGTGTAGTTGTCCAAACTAGAAAATACACGTCTTCATCTTTTTTCTTCATAGGAACATATACAGTATCTACAGGAATTTCTTTATACCCTTGGGCTACTTCGTGACTAGCAAGTCCTGTACCACATCTTGTACAATATGGTAGTATTTTATGTCCTTCATAGAAAAGTCCTTCATCAAAAAACTTCTTTAGAATCCACCACTCTGTTTCTATATAATTATTATCATATGTTATATATCTATTTTTAAGATCAATAAATTGTCCCATTTCATTAGTAAGTCTTTCAAAAGCTTCTTCATTTTCCCATACAGTTTTTCTGCATTCTTCATTAAATTCTTTTATACCATATTTTTCTATATCATTTTTATCTTTAAATCCAAGTTTCTTTTCTACTTGTACTTCTACTGGTAAACCGTGAGTATCCCATCCTACTTTTCTTAATACTCTTTCACCGTTCATTACATGATATTTACAAATTGAGTCTTTTATAAATTTTGCAACCATATGATGTAGTCCTGGCATACCATTAGCAGTTGCTGGTCCATCATAAAATACATAATTATTGTTTTTGTCTTTTTGATTAATAGATTTATTAAATATATCATTTTCTTCCCAATATTTTAATATTTCTAATTCCCTTTCGTGTGTAGGTTTTTTTGATAATTCTTTAAACATAATTTTTCCTCCTTTTTTTAAAATAAAAAGTTATATCTAGGAGCAAAGTACGGTACCATCCTAATTATAACTTTAACTTAATTACAATAACGCTTTTTATGCGTCTTTAGCTTATCCCTAAAGAACATCAAGAGTGATCTATATATATAAGCCTTGTTAGTTTACACCAGCCACTAATTCTCTATAAAGGTATTATATATATCGTCTCTTTCATTTGTTTTTACGTTTAAAAGTATAACAAATTTATTTTATTTTGTAAATTATTTTTCTTTATTTGTTTCTATTTCTTTTGTTTCTTAATTGAAAATTGCAAAAAACAATTGACACACAATATTAATAAGTGATAGAATTTAGCTATAGACGGGAGATGGTAGCCGAGAGCCTTGCTTCGGCGACCTAGTAATAGGTTAAACACAAAGTAGAAGGCAACTCGCCCCTTATAATTTAGGGGCAGCTACCAGTGGGATTTATCAATTTGATAAATCCATTTTTTATTTTGAAAATTGTTAAAACAATAAAGATAATTTTTATTGTTTTTTAGGGCTTAAAATATGTAGTTTGCACAAAATCAAAAATAATTTTCACCCCAATTTGCACAAAATCAAGAATAACACTTATTTTAATACAAATTTTAATATTAAATGTATTAATTTCTTTATATAGTTAAAAATATAAACAGGAGGCTAAAAATGACACAAAAGGATTTACTTTATTTAGAAGATGCAGTTTTACACGAAGAGAATCTTATAGAAATATGTAGTTATTATAGTACTTTATTAACTGATAAAGACTTAAAAACTTTACTTAATAAAGAGATAAAGAAACATAATTCTATTAAAGACAAAATAATTAAAGTTATGGAGGATATTTCAAATGAGTGATAAACTTATAATGGAAAGTGTTTTATTACTTTTAAAAAGCACGGTTGAGGTATATGTTCACGGTACTTTAGAAAGTTCTAATAAGATAGTACACGATACTTTAAAATATGGTTTAGACGAAATTATGGAAATGCAATTTAATGTATTTGATGAAATGTCTACAAGAGGTATGTACAAAATAGAAAATATAACTACTAAAAATATAAAGAAAACACTAGATAATTTAAAATAGAAAGAATTACTTTTTCTTTCTATTTTTTATGTACCTTTACCACACTTTTATTACTAAAATCTAATAAAGATATAACTTCTTTTACATCTTTTAATGTTATATTTTCTATAAGTTCTTCTTTTTTATTTAATAATTTATTATATTCAAACATTTCAGAAGTAATAAAGTCTTCTACTTCCATTATATCTTCAAAACTTAATATTAAAGAACTTATACTACATCTTTTCTTTCTTTCTAAATCTTCTTTTGTAATATCTAATTTATTTATATATTTTTCTGTTATTTTAATAAACTCATCTATTTTATCAGTACTTGCTTTAAAATATAAGAGAATATAATCATCAACACTTTCATACCCATATCCTATTCTTTTAATGCTTTCTTTTTCTAATTCTTCATAAGCTGATCCAGTAGTAGAAAATATATTATTGATTAGTAAAGAAATTATCATTTTATATTTAAGTTTATCAAAATTTTTAGGTATTTTTAATTTATATCCTAGTATTACTTTTTCTTCGTATAAATCCATATCTACTTCTTGATATATA
>CANRKW010000045.1 GCA_947631345.1 uncultured Bacilli bacterium
GTAATAACTCCTAAAAGTGATGAGAGTGTATACTATTTTACTGGTAAATTAGATGGATATAAGGAAAATGAAAGTTATCAAGTAATTGTGCCTTATACTGATAGTGTTGTTGATAAAGTATTAGAAGAAGCTAATAAACAACAAATTGATATAGAAATAAATAAAGAACCTAGTAATGTATGGCTTTCTATAATACTAGAGTTCGTTCCTATAATTTTCATAGCTGGACTTAGTTTATATTTAGTTAGAGCTATGATGGGTAATGGAAAAGGTGGAACACTTGATTTTGGAAGAAGTAGGGCTAAATTAAGTCAAGATGGAGGAAGAACTACATTTAAAGATGTAGCAGGACTTTTAGAAGAAAAAGAAGAAGTTAAAGAATTAATTGATTTCTTAAAAAATCCTAAAAAATTCCAAAAATTAGGTGCTAGAATTCCTAAAGGTGTCTTGTTAGTAGGGCCTCCAGGAACTGGTAAAACACTTCTTGCTAAAGCTGTTGCCGGGGAAGCAAAAGTTCCATTTTACTATATAAGTGGTAGTGACTTTGTTGAACTATTCGTGGGTGTTGGAGCAAGTCGTGTAAGAGACATGTTCAAACAAGCTAAACAAACTGCACCATGCTTAATATTCATAGATGAAATTGATGCGGTAGGAAGACAAAGAGGAACTGGACTTGGTGGAGGACACGATGAAAGAGAACAAACATTAAACCAATTACTTACTGAAATGGATGGTTTTGGGGCTAATGAAGGAATAATAATAATTGCTGCTACTAATAGACCAGATGTACTAGATCCTGCACTTTTAAGACCAGGAAGATTTGATAGACAAGTAACAGTTAACTTACCAGATGTAAGAGAAAGAGAAGCAATACTAACAGTACACGCGAAAAATAAGATATTAGAGCCTTCTGTTAAACTTAAAAATATTGCTGAAAGAACTCCTGGATATAGTGGAGCAGATCTTGAAAACTTACTTAACGAAGCAGCACTTCTAGCTGTTAGAAGAAACAAAGAAGCAATTGGTATGGATGAAATTGATGAAGCAAGTGACAGGGTACTTATGGGACCGGCTAAAGTTAGTAGAAAAGTAACACCATATGAAAAAAATGTGGTAGCTTATCACGAAAGTGGACACGCTGTTTTAGGTATAGAACTTCCTAATGGAGAAGAAGTACATAAAATAACTATAATACCTAGAGGGATGGCTGGAGGATATACCCAAATGCTACCTAAAGAAGAAAGAACTCTTATAATGACTAAAGAAGAACTTTTACAAAGAATAACTAGTTATTTAGGTGGAAGAGTCAGTGAAGAATTATTTATAGGAGAAATAAGTACTGGAGCAAGTGATGACTTCAAAAGGGCTACTCAAATTGCTAGAAGTATGGTAACTGAATATGGTATGAGTGATTTAGGACCTGTACAATTTGAACATAGAAGTGGAGAAGTATTTTTAGGAAGAGATTACACTAATAGTAGTAAAAACTATAGTGATACAGTAGCACTTGAAATAGATAAAGAAATAAGAAAAATAATAAATGAGTGTTATGAAAGAGCTAAATCTATATTATTAAAAAATAAAGAATTAGTTGATTTACTTGCTAAAACATTAAATGAAAAAGAAACTTTAACTAAAGAAGAAATAGAAGATATAGTTAATCAATATAGAGAAAGTAAAAGTGGTAAAAAAGATAAAGCTAAAGAAGAAAAGGAAAGTCCTAAAGAAAAATAGGCTTTCTTTTTTTGTGTCGTATGACAAAACTAATGATAAATGACATATTTTCATTAGATTTGTCAAATGCTATTAAGAAGATGATAATTAAAGATATGGAATTATCTTTCGAACACCTTTTATAAAAGTTGTATTTACAATGAGAATTAACTTAATTTAAAAAACTAAAATATTTGTGATGTATAATTTATACTTTTATTGTATAATTTAATTATAAGGTAGTGGTTTTATGACTTTAGAGGAAAAAAATAAATACATTGAAGATTATATAAAAAATATGTCTTTAATGGTTAATACACAATATGGTACAGTATTAATTGATGAAGAAAAAATTAATCGTGCTTTATCTATGTTTAAAGATTCACAAAGTGATTTGAAAAAAGACATTATTCCAAAAATTAATGAGTTAGTTCAAAAAATCATAAATGAATATTTAGAATATCAAAAAAAATTACAAGAAATAGCAAATACAACAATTAATCCTGAACAATTAGATACACAATTAAGAACAAATAAACAAGGTATGTATTTGTCATCTTTAATGGTTAAAGCATTATCTTTAATTAACTCTACTAATATTGAAGAAATAAACAAGTGGATAGAAAGTGTACCTAATTTATATATGATTTCACCATTTGAGGATAAAAATTATAGTCTTGAACAAATTGAAGCAATTAAGAAAAAATTATTTGAGGTATTTCAAGATTCTTTGATATCAACTGAAGCTATTAAAAAAATTAATAGTGTTGATAGAGAAGATGCGATGCGTTTCTCACTACATAAAAAATTAAGTGGTTTAGGTTTATCTTTAGAAGAAGAATTAAAATTAGGTGATAAGGCTTTATCAAAAGGTTTGCCTTCATTATATGAGGAAGTTCAAAAATTATGTATTCAAAAGTTTGGAATAGAAGAAGGCACTAAAATTCTAAAAAAGATAGTTAATTATTTTACTACTGATTTTGAGAATTTTAATTCAACTACATATGAACAAATGGAAGCACTTAATGAAGAGATTAAATCAAGAATACAAAAATGTAATGAATCTAATGGAGATTTTCAATTTGTGATTGATTCACTTAATTATAGTAATACAGTAAATAATCTTGAAAATGGAAATTTTGAATATAACTATAATTCTAGTGAAATGGGATTAGAACTTGCGAAAAAATTAAATTCATCTTGTAGATTAAGAAGTATGATAAATAGAAATACAGCAGATGAAATGATTTTAAAAGGTTTTACTAAAAATGATAAAGAAAAAGTAATACAAATTTTAAGGGATTCATTAAAAGAAATGTTACAAATTTTTAATTCTAGTATAAATGATAGAAAAAATAGAACTTTTGAATTATTTAATGAATTAGTAGAAATTCAAAAAAGTGACAGAATCTATAAATGTGTATGGGAAGATAAATTTGGTATTACTTTAGAAGATTTAATAAAACAAGTTGTTATGCCAAATATAGAAGTAATAAAAGAATTAAAGAAGAAAAATGTTGATTTTATGTATAATGAAACATTATTACAAGAATCTCGTGAAAAAAGAGAGAAAGTAATGGAAACAATGACTTTATTACAACAACTTATGCCTGGGTTAATAACAGTATTTGGTGATCAAGATCATACATTTGGAAGTGATTATAGAGAAGAAAATATAGAACAACTTAAAGAAACTGCTTTATTTGATAAAAAAATGTCAGAAATGGTTTTTGGAAATGGCATTAAAGTTAAAATAGAGTGTGCTGAAAGAGATATACATTTATCTCAAAGTGAAACAACTGAACTAAAAAATAGAGGCATTACTAAAGAAGATATATTAAAATATAAACAAGCAAAATTTAATATTCACGGAGAAATATATAAAGATGTTCCATTTGTAAGAGAGTGTGAGTGGACAGTTATTGATAATTTATCAGGGGATTATTATGAACACGAAATGGACACTAGAGAAGATTCTTATATAGGAAGATATACAAAAATAAGCTCTTTGGGAAGAAAAGATAATACAGAAAGAGTTAATAGAGATATATTTCTTTTTAATAATTGGAAAGAAGAAAAAGAAAAGATAAAAAAACAAAAAGAGCAAGAATCATTTGCATTAAGAAGTCAAAAAGAGGTTGAAATTGCAGAACAAATTAAACAAAAAAATCAAATGATTAAAGAACAAAAAAGGAAAGAAAAAGACAAAATTAAAGCATTAATACAAGATCCGTTAAATAACCCTCCTATAAATGGTTATGTTACTGTAATTGTTTTATCTTTAATAGTTAGTTTTGTAAGTGGTGCTTTATTTATGGTTGTTTACATATTATTAGGTGGTAAATTTTAAATGAATAGTGATATATTAGAGTCTTTTGTAGAAATTAATAAAATACAAAATGATATAAATAATAAAATTCTCAAATTTATAACAGAATCAAATGAATTAGTAGAATTATCTAATGATGACTTTCAAATAGAAAAAACTTTAAAACTTAATAAAATATCTTTGAAAGCATTTATATTAGATTTTTCTTGTTGTGAAACATTAAGTGATAATAATATTACCAATTATAAATTAGAAGACTTAAAACAATATTTTAAGGATTATGAACAAAAAACAAATGAAGATTATTCTAAATATTATTTAGCAATTTCAATATATGAATCTATAGAAAATATAGAAGTGTTAGTTGATAAGAAAATAAATTTAGAAATAAATCTATTAAGTCAAATTGTTTTAAACATTAATGATATAAAAAATACTGAAAAAGATAAATATGAAGAATTATATTTTAATATTAAAAATAAATTAGATGAAGAATTTAAAAATAACAAATTAGATGGAAAATCTTATAATATTTGTATTCAAGTATTTAATGATGTTTTTAATTTCTATATTAGTGGATATCCTACTATACCAGATGAATATTTATATAAAGATGAAAAGTAATCATCTTTTTATTTTAAAGTAATTCTATTTTTTTCTTTTATTATATTTATATTATAAAACTTTTTAAATAAAAGATATAAGTAATAAGTATCTCGTGAACCTATAACTTCTTTACTACCGTGCATTGCAAGTTCAGGAAGTCCTATATCTACTGAATCTATACTTACATGTCTTAAACTAATACCTGATAAAGTAGAGCCACTTGTCATATCATTTTTTGTTGCAAAATCTTGATATGGAATATTAGATAATTCACATATACCTTTTACTATTGAAGAAGTTATACTATTTGTAGTAGAACAAGCATCTTTTGAAATAACTATTCCTTTATTTAAAAATGCCTCGTTGTTTACATCACTATTTAAAGGATGATTTGGATGTACTGCGTGAGTATTATCTGCACTTAATATAGTTGAATTACTTAATAAAATAGAAATATCTTTATTTAAAAAAGCACTTATTCTTTTTAAAGTATCCATAAGAAATGAAGAGTCTGCTCCTTCTTTAGTAAGTGAACCTATTTCTTCACTATTGAAAGCACAAAAGATGTTGTTGTTTTTCTTATTTTTGTTTTCTAAAAAAGCCTTAAAAGCACTGTAAGTACAAGTTAAATCATCAATTCTTGGAGATAAAATAAATTCATTATTCAAACCAAAATATTTTGGAGTACTTGTAGAATAAACAAATAAATCATAATCACATATTTCTTCATTTTTAAGATTTAATTCATTTTTTATTAATTTTTTTATTGGATCTTTTATATTTCTTAAAGATATTATAGGTAATAAATCTATTTGTTCATTTAAACTTAAATTAGTATTAGCATTACTATTTTGATGTATAGCAACACTTGGAATACATAAAAGTGGTCTTTTAAAATCTATAATTCTTTTATAATAAGCGTTTTTATCTTTAATAATAACTCTACCTGAAATAGATAAATCTTCATCTAACCAAGCATAATCTAAAAGACCTCCATAGGGTGTAATATTTAATTTTAAATAGTTTTTTTCATATAAAGTATTTTTTGGTTTTATTAAAAAAGAAGGGGTATCTATATGAGTACAAGTTATATTAAAACTATCATTTTTTCCTAAAGTAAAAGCTATTATAGAAGCGTCATTTCTAGTTACAAAAAACTTTGTATTAATTGATAAATTCCAATTATCATTTTCCTCTAATTCAGTAAAACCTATATTAAGTAGATTTTCTTTTATATTTTCTATTCCAGTAAAAGAAGATGTTGCATTTTCTATAAAATTAAATAAATTGTTATTAAAATTTTTATAATTCATAATTTCACCATTATTATTATGGTTAGTATTTATAAAAATATTAAAAAAAATAGACTACCTAGCATTTATAACTAGTAGTCTTGGGGTAATAACTAGTCACCAATACAATGACTAGCAGTTATTTTGAGGTAAGAAACACACTTAAAAAAAGTGTTTTTACCTTGAAAGAGTTTTATTCTCTTTCTGTATTTATTTTATCATATATGGAAAAAAAAGCAAGATATTTCATTGCTATTTTTCTATGTTTTAACATTTTACTATTACTTTCTTTTTATAGAAAACTATTACCATTTCTTTCTTATCTTTTACTTTATCTAATTCAAGTTCATCTAAATATTTGTTTTTCTTTATTTGTTTTTTTGCCTCTGTTATTTTTTCTTTTACTTCATTTTCTTTTTTTGCAACTTTTAACTCTATAATTATTCCTCTTTCTCTTTTTTTATCTTCTATAATTATGTCACTTCTTCCTATTCTACTTTCTCTATTTGGTTTTATTACATATTTATCATTTTCGGTTGTTAATACTCCTAATAAAAAGTTTTGATAATCTGCTTCATTTACTATATCTAAATAGCTTGAACTTTCTAATATTTTATTTAAGTATATTTCTACTTCTTCTGTTTCTTTATTTAAAATATTTTCTATGAAAGTTACATTTAATTCTTTGGTTAAATTTTTTTTCAAAATAGCTCTTTGAACTAATTTAGATAAAGATACTTTTACTTCATTATTTGGTATTCTAAAATAATTTATGTTGTCTTCTTTTTTATCATATGTTAAATATCCACTTGCATATAATAAATTTAATATTTTTTCTATATCATTATATTCATCAAAATCAAAGCTTTCACTTTTTCCTTCTAATAAATCAAATATTTTTGCTTTATTTTCCTCTGTCATTTTACTTATTAAGTCTTCTATTAGAACATTTCCAGAAGTATTTATCCAGTAAGGAAGTAAATTTCCATCATTTGCATAATATATTATGCTCCACGGATTATATATTGAAGTATCACTAAAATTATAGCCATCATAATATTCTTTCACTTCTTTTGTTAGTTTTAAACCATAATATTCTAGTAATTCTTTTGTTTCATCTGTTGTAAAACCAAAAGCAGTATTAAAATCTTTATTCATCATTGTGTTAACAACTAAATTATTAGTACCACTAAGTAAGCTTTCTTTACTTACTCTTAATACTCCAGTAAGTATAGCAAGCTTTAATTTTCTATTTCCTTTTAATGTACTTAAAAAGACTTTCATTATATTTATTACTTCATCATAATAACCATTAACATAAGCATTATGTATAGGTATATCATATTCATCTATTAAAACTACAACTTGTTTCTTATGATATCTTTCTAACCAGTTATTAAATATTTTAAGCTTCTTTTGTAATCAACTTCATTAGCAAGACCATCTTTAATATTTATAAAGTCTCTTTTTTCTCCATTATCTAAAACACTTAAAACATATTCTTTGTTTTTATATAATTCTCTAATTGTTGATACAAAAGCTATGTAAAAATTATTGTAATTTGTTTCTATTATTTCTTTAAAATTTAAATATATTACTGGGTATTTTCCCATTTCTTTAAAACAATTACTTTTTTCTATATATAAACCTTTAAATAGTTTTTTATTTTCTTTTCTATTTTCTATGTTAAAGAAATAGTCTAATGTAGAAATAAACAAACTCTTACCAAATCTTCTAGGGCGAGCAAAAAGTAAAAATGTTATTCCACCATTTATTACTTGTTCTATATATTTAGTTTTATCTACATAATAATAGTCATTTTCTATTATCTCTTTAAAATCTTCTTGTCCTAGTGGTAATTTTTTCATAAGGTTTTCTCCTTTCATATAAATATATTCTATCAAAAACTTATAAAATAATCACTATTTAATTAATAAAAATAAAATTTGTTTTTAAATTAAAGATTTGTATTTTAAATTATTATTAAATGTGTTAAAATTGTTTATAGCGAGGTAGTATTATGGGAAAGGTTATATCACTAGTAAATCAAAAAGGCGGGGTTGGTAAAACAACTACAAGTATTAATTTAAGTAGTGCTTTAGGACATTTGGGTAAAAAAGTCTTATTAATCGATTTAGATCCTCAAAGTAATAGTACTACTGGGCTAGGTTTAAATAAAGCTGATATAGTTAAAAGTATATATGATGTTATAACACATAGTTGTGAAATAGAAGATGCAATTGTAAAAACTAAATTTAAAAATCTTAGTGTTATTCCATCTATGATATATTTAAGTGGTGCTGAAATTGAACTTATACAAGCAGCTAGTCAAGAAAAAGATTTAATAATAAATGATCAATTAAAAATACAAATAGAAAAAGTAAGAAATAGATATGATTACATATTAATTGATTGTCCTCCTGCACTTGGAGTTCTGAGACCGTTCCGGATACTCGTTACCGCGG
>CANRKW010000046.1 GCA_947631345.1 uncultured Bacilli bacterium
TATATAATAAAATATAGTATAATTAGTTATAGAGGAGAAAAGATATGAAGAAAGTGATAAAGGAAAATAAAGTGTTGTTTATATTAGCAATTGTTATAATAATTAGTTTAATTTTAATAGTAATAAAAGTTGTATCATTTTTTTATAATACAAAAACTGATCCTTATGGAGATAGATTAGATGGAATAGAAAACTATCCTATTAGTGAAAATATCAGTGAAGATATAAAAGCATTATATGAAAGTGGTATGGAAGAAGTTAAAGTTGATGTTAAGGGTAAAATAATATATGTAACATTTGATGTAAGTGGAGGAACAAGTAAAGTAGATGCAAGAAGTATGGCTTTAAAATCATTAGATGTTTTTAGTGATGAAATTAAAGGTTTTTATGATATACATTATACATTAACTTGTAAAAATTGCGAAGAAAACACTATATATCCTATGATGGGAAGTAAACATAAAGGGGAAAGCCAAGTAGTTTGGACTAACAATTAAGGAGAATTTATGCGTAAGAAAAAGAAAAAAATATATTTAGGGTTAAGTTTATTAATATTAGTTATAATTTTAATATTTGGAATACTATTTTATATAAATAACTCTAAAAATAACTATTCATTTAAAGAAAAATCTTGGATAAATAGTAATAATAATAAATTTATAGATGTAAGTGTACAAAGTGATTTACCTATATTTAGCTATAATGGGGAGGGCGTTTTTTATGACTTTCTAACTGATATGCAAGATGATACTGGACTTTCATATAACATAACAGTTAATAATAACGATGCTAAATATAAATTAATAAATAAAAACACATTAAGTTTAGATGATATAGTTTTTTATACTGATCATTATGTAGTTGTAGGTAAAAAAAGTGATCCTATAGAATTAAATGGACTAAAAGGAATTAATGTGGGGGTAATTAAAGAAGATAGTGAATATGTTAAATCATATTTAAGTGAATATAACTTTATATATAAAGAATATAATAGTTTTGCTGATATAAAAAGTGATGGAAATACTAATTATATGATAGTACCTTTATATAAATATATGAGTGATATATTAAGTAGTGAATACAGTATTTTGTACCATATTGAAGGGTTACACTCTCATTATGTATTAGATATAAATAATATAGATGATACATTTAAAGAAATAAATAGAAAGTTCTTTAATAAATGGGAAGAAAATATAGATAGTAGTATAAATAAACATTTTATAGATATATACTATGATGAAAATAATTATAGTGAACT
This sequence comes from uncultured Bacilli bacterium, assembly GCA_947631345.1. The sequence continues at coordinate 1,262 of CANRKW010000046.1, forward strand.
TGAAATAGATAGTATAATCGGGGATGACTTAATAATTGGTTATATAGATAATTTACCATTTGAAGGGAAAATCAATAATAAATTTACTGGTTTAACTAATGAATACCTTAGTATATTTGCTGATATGACTGGAGCTACTTATAAATACATTAAATATAACACTATTGGAGAGTTAACTGAAGCTCTTAATGAAAAACAAGTTGATATGGTATTAAATTACTACAATATCAATAATGCTAATTATGTTAAAACTAACAGTTTAGGTAATATATCTTATGTAATACTAACTGATAAAGATAATCATACTGCTATACAAAATATCAATTCTGTAAAAGATGATTCTGTTAAAATGATTAATAATACAACTTTGTTTTCATATATAAGAGGTTTAGGAATAAATGCTACTATATATGATAACTATAATGATTTAGTAAAAGACTTAAATAAAAATGATATTATAATAATGGAAAAAAGTTCATATGAGTTTTACCGAAATAAAGAATTAAAAGACTTTTATGTAGACTATTTGGGTGTTACTAATAATGGAAATACATTTTTACTTATAAATGATAATAAAGTCTTAAATAGTATGTTTGGTTTCTTTGTTAGTACAATAGGTACTGAAAAAATAAACAATATGGCTTTAAGTAATACATTAAATTTAGCAGAAACTAGTGTAATAATTGACTTTATAATTAGAAATATTGTATATATAGTATTAATTATAATAGCAGTGTTATTGTTCTTCTTTAAATTTAGAAGAAAAGTAACTGTTACTAAAAGAATCAAAAAAGAAGATAAAATGATGTATTTAGACGTTATGACTAATTTAAAAAATAGAAATTACTTAAATGATAACTTAAATTATTGGGAGAGTAATAAAATATATCCACAAGGGGTAGTTATAATTGACTTAAAAGACTTATCTGTAATAAATGACATAAAAGGGCATGAAGAAGGGGATAAACAAATTAAAAGTGCAGCTAATATATTAATTAAAACTCAAAGAGAAAATACTGAAATAATTAGAAGTGATGGAAATGAATTTTTAGTATATATGGTAGGTTATGATGAAAAACAAGTAGTTACTTATGTAAATAAACTTCTTAAAGAATTTAAAAATTTACCATATGAATATGGTGTTAGTATAGGATATTCATTAATAAATAGTGAAAGTACAACTATAGATGATGCTATAAATGAAGCTCTTATAATGATGCGTAAGAATAAAGGTGAATAATATTATGGAAAATTTTAAAAAGTTTATTAGTAATTTGTATGAAGTGATGCGTAGGCCTGAAATGCTTACGCTTCCTAGTACACTTGCTTATTATTTTGTTTTATCTATTGTGCCAATTATATCTATTTTACTACTTATAGCCGGTTCATTTAATTTATCTAGTTCTTATATAACTGGATTTATTACTAATAATTTTAGTGAAGAATTAATGGAATTACTTACACCTATGTTTGATGTAAGTACAACAAAATTTGGGTTTGTAATATATATTATAGTTGCTTTTTTTATAGCCAGCAACGGGGCTAATGCTATAATAGTTGCCTCTAATACTGTTTTTGATATAGATAATAAAGGTTTCTTAAAAAGAAGAATTAAGGCTTTGTTTTTAACTTTAATTATATTTTTACTATTTACATTTATGTTAGTCGTACCTGTTTTTGGTGAACAAATAATAAATGTTATTGAATATTTAGGATTTAATAATATAATCGTGGATGCTATTAAATTTTTATATCCAATTTTAAATATTCCACTTACAATTTTTGTAATTTACTTTTTTATAAAATTAATATATATCCTTGCGCCTGATGAAAAGGTTAAAAGTAGATATGTAACTAAAGGTACTATATTTACTGCTATATGTTGGGTTATTTTAACTGCAATGTACTCATTTTTCATTAAAAATCTTGCTAATTATAATGTATATTATGCTGGACTTAGTACTATTGTTGTACTTATGATTTGGTTTTATATTTTGGCTTTTATATTTGTAATTGGACTTGGTTTAAATTATAGAAATGTAAGTGAACAAATAGAAAGAACTAATACTATTAAATTAAAAGAATTAGAAGAAAAAGTAAGATTAAGTAAACAGTCTGAATAAATAGGGAGAAATATATGAGTAGAATTGATGAATTAAAAGAAATTGGTTTTTTTATTGGTAGTGATAAAGGTGTAAAAGTAAGTGACTTGTTTTTAAAAGATGAAAATGGTGAAACTTATTTTGAATATATAGTTAAAGAGGGAAAATTTATTTCTGATGAAATCTTAACAGATTATATTTCAAGTAATTATGATTTATTAAAATATCTTATAAAAAATGGTCGTCCTTTAATTAGTTATTCTAATCCAGATTTACTTTTTATAGAAGAACCTTTAATTATAGATTTGTTTGAAAATGGGCAAAATTTTGATGATATAGAAATAATAAATAAAATATTTAAGTATCCTAATATAGTACAAAAAATGATAAATATTGATTTTGATAAATTATGTGGGTTAATAAATAAAGTAAATGATTCTGAAACTTTATATAATTGTTTTAAAAGTATCAATAGATTAGATTTAATTCAATATGCAAATGAATACACACTTTTAAATAAAACAAGTAATGGAATATCTTTATTAGAAGAATTAGCAAAAACTGATTTAAAACTAAATAATTTAAAAAATATAAAAGATAAAGAATTAATAGAAATACTTTTTAATAATAAAAGATATAATGAAATGTTATCTATTGATTTAAGTATACTATTAAATAAACCTAATAAAAGTAATAATTATATAAATATGTTAATTCAAAAATATAAAGAAGGTTATAATATAGATTTTAATAATATTAATTATTTTTCTGATAATATAAGTAAAGCTTCATATATAATTATGTGTTTAAAAAATGGTATTTTACTTCAATATAATAAATTTAATTTATGTGTTTCTGATTCTAATATATCAGTAATATTAAATATAATAAAACAAGATAAAGAATTAGGTTTAAAAATAATAAAAGAATTAAATTTAGAAGAAGATGTAATAAATGATATATCAAATTTTTTTGGTGAAAAAGATTTTAAAAATTTGAGTGATGCTTTAAGTTATTTACCTAATACTAATGAATTAATAGAAAAGTTAGAAAAAGGTGAAATAACTAAAATAACTAAAAAAGATATAATATTTGAAGACTTTTTAACACCTTTTAGAGGTAGTACTATATTAGATTATGCTTTAAAACATAATATTGATGTAGATGATTTTTTAGATTTGTTTAATAAAAATAAAAATATAGATATTATAGCTATATTAATAAATAATGGTTATAGTTATATTGATACTAATGCTTATTCTTTCTTATTTGAAGATGTAAGTAAAGACATAAAAATAATAGATTTACTAATGTTAAATAATTATACTGATTTTGGTTCTAATGATATGAGAATAATTCCTTATGCATTTAAGTATAATAATTTTAGTATTATAGGTGATGCAGTAATAGAAAACTTATTTGTAGAAAAAGATGGTAAATTATTAATAGAAAAGTATTTAAATAATGAAGAATTTGTAAAATCTTTAAATGATAAAAAAATTAGTAGTAATAATTTATTAAAACTATATAAAATAGGACAAAAAGGCGTATTAGTTAATGCTAGTGAAAGAGTACTATTAACTAAAGTAAATGGTATAACTGTACTAGAAGATTTGTTAAATTCTAATATAACACCAAATACTTATTTTCGAACTAGTGAATTTATGGATATACTAATAAAATGTCAAAGATATGATTTAATGTATAAAGCAGTTTTGAAGTTATTACTAAATGAGCCTAGTAAAGATAATAATTATTTAGATGTATTAATAAATTCTATTAAAAATGGAAAAGAAACAAATTTTGAAAAATTTAACTTTGAAATAGGTGAAGATAAAGAACTAATTGCTAGATGTTATATACAAATGGCTAAAAATGATTTATTAGGTTATTTACCTAATTTAAATAGTGATAAATTATTAGATACAGGAAGAAATAAAAATGATTTATTATATTATTTAGTTTTATTAGATAAAGATTTAACTATTAATAAAATATTAACTAAAGGACTAAAAGATGATCCTAAAATATTTGCTAAACTTAAATTATATGGTGTATCTTTAACTATGGATGTAGAATATGATAAATTTAACTTAAGTAGTTTATATGTTAAAGTTAGAAATCAAGAATATTTAAATGGGGTAAAAATAGGTGAAGAAAAACTAATAGAAGAATTATATCAATTATTTATAAATGATGGTATAAGTGATAAAGAATTAGTAGATGCTCTTATTACAACTTACCGATATAACATAAGCGTAAATCCTTTAATTATAACTGAAATAGAAAAACTTATAGAAATTAAAAAAGCACATCCTGAATTTTGTTATAAAAGAGAAAAAAATTCTAGTTATTTTAATAGAGAAAGTGTAATGATGTGTAGTTATGTTATTTCAACTCTTAACCATGAAACTGGACACGCCTTACATTACTACTTAGCAGATAATCAAATTCCTAGTAATTATGAAGAAGTAATAAATAGAATAATTAGTAGTGAAAGTTGGTTAAAAAGAGTAAGTGAATTTTCTATAATGGTTAGAAAAATGAGAGAAAATGTAATAGACTTATGTAGTAAAATAGTAGAAGAAAGCATAGCTAATAAACATATAGAAGAACAAGCTAAAGAAATAAAAGAAGCAATAGAAAAAAGAAAAGAAAGTTTAAGAAGTGAATATAAAGAACTTGGATATGACGAAGAAAAAATAGATTTAATACTATCAGATTCTTTTACAATAGAAGAATTTGTTAAATGTAAAAAAGAAATACAAAAATCTGAATTAAAAGATAAAATATTTAGATATGACTATGATGTTTATATGGCTATTGGTGATATAATAGATGCTATAAGTAAAGGAAAATATTTTGAATCAGTACTAAAAAATGAAAATAATGAACAAATAAAAGCAACTAATGGACATGGGGTTAGATATTATTCAGAATATGAACTTCGTTTTTGTGAAATGATAGCTGATTATAGCCAAATTATGAAATCTAAAAATAGAATAGAAGGAATAAAAATGCTAAGATTTTATGTAGGGGAAGAACTCGTTGATTTATTAGAAGAATTTTATAATAAAAAAATATTAGGAATAGAAAATACTCAAAATATCAGTTTATAGGAGAAATGTATGAGTAGAATTGATGAATTAAAACAAATTAGTTTTACGATAAAAAAAGATAAAGGGGTAAAAGTAAGTGACTTGTTTTTAAAAGATGAAAAAGGGGACGCTTATTTAGATTATATAATTAAAAAAAAGATAAGTATAATTGATGAAGATTTAATAGATTACATATCCAATGACTATAATTTACTTAAATATTTAATGGAAAATCACTATTTTTTACCTCATTATAATAATATTGATATACTATTTACTGGTGAAAATCCTTTAATTATCTATTTATTTAAAGAAAGACATAATTCATTAAATCTTTCAATGTTATATAAAATATTTTCTAATAATAAATTAGTTTTAAAGTTAATAAATATAAATATCAATTATTTTAAAGAAATAATAAATCAAATAAATGATACAGAAATCTTATATAAATGTCTTAGTAGTATCAATAGATTAGATTTAATTCAATATGCTAATGAATATACACTTTTAAATAAAACAAGTAATAATATAACTTTATTTGAAGAATTTTTAAAATCTGGTGAACTATTTAAAGTTTTGGGTAATTTAAGAGATAAAGAAATAGTGAAAATGTTATTTGATAATAAAAGATATAATGATATATTACAAATAGATTTAAAAGTATTATTAAATTTACCTAATAAAAATTATAGTTATATAAATATGTTAATTCAAAAATATAAAGAAGGGTATAATATAGATTTTAATAATATTAATTATTTTTCTGATAATAAAAGTAAAGCTTTATATATAATATGTTGTTTAAAAAATGGTATTTTAATTGATTTAGATAAATTTGGTTTAACTGAATCAGTTAGTATTGATTATCAATCTGTAATATTACATATATTAAAACAAGATAAAGAAATAGGTTTAAAAATAATAAAAGAATTAAATTTAGAAGAAGATATAATAAATGATATATCAAAAATTTTAGGAAAAAATGACTTTGAAAATTTAAGTGTTGCCTTAAGTTGTTTACCTAATACTAATGAATTAATAGAAAGGTTAGAAAAAGGTGAAATAACTAAAATAACTAAAAAAGATATATTGGCTGAAGACTTATTAACTTCTTTTAAAGGCAGTACTATATTAGATTATGCTTTAAGACATAATATAGATTTAAGTGAATTCAAGTTTTTCTTTAAAAATACTAAAGATATAGATATAGTAGTAACACTCATAAACAATAGATATGACTATAATAATACTAAAGCAAGTTCATTATTATTTGAAGATATAACTGAAGATAAAAAACTAATAGATTTACTAATTGAAAAAAATTATAAGTTTTATTTATTTAATATTCGGGCAATTGATTATGCTTTTAAATATAATAAACTTGATTATATTACTAATGATTTAATAGAAGAAATGCTTGTAGAAAAAGATGGTAATTTTGAAATAGAAAAATATTTAAATAATGATGATTTTCTAAAATATATTAGTTATAGAAAATTAAGTGAAGATAAATTACTAAAACTATATAAAAAGGGTTATAAGAAAGTTTTGATGGGGGCTAGTGAAGAAACATTATTAACTAAAATAAATGGTATAACTATATTAGAAGATATGTTAAATTCTAATATTACACCAAATTTTAATTTTAAAGAATTTAATTCTAAAGAAATTATGGAAATACTATTAAAATATAAAAGATATGATTTAATGTA
>CANRKW010000047.1 GCA_947631345.1 uncultured Bacilli bacterium
CCAACTAGTTTACTAGTTCCAAAACAATTGTATCATCTATTAGATGACTTGCCAAACACTTTTTTTGCTATTTTTTTATTATTTTTTACTTGAAATTTTTACTACTTTTTGATATTATGAATACAGAAGAGAAATCTTCGTAAAATGGTGGCTTATTATGTTGAGTGTTACCTAAATTGATTCAAACTAACTCTAAATGTTATCAATACATTTAGTTAAGTGCTATTATTTTATTTATAAAAGTTTATCGATGATGTATAGTAAAATAAAAATTATTATAAATACTACGATTAGAAAATCTTTCTTACTCAAAACAGCCACCATCTCTTTTTTGCTAAAACAATTATTTAAATACTTTATTTAATAATTAATGTATAGTTTTATAAATTTATGTAGCAAGTAATTGCTATTTTTTTTATTTTTTTGTATAATCAAATTATTATGAGTATAAAGAATTTTATTTTTACATTATTTTTAATGGGTATTATATTTTTTACATATATTTATATAGATCCCATTAGTAGTTTTTTTAAAAATTTACTTGCAAAAGAAAATGAAATCATTATCAAAGAAGGAAACACTTATAAAAGAAATTACAAATATATTAAGTTTTCTAATGAAGAAGATTATATTCCATATAGTTATGATGATATATTAAATATTTATTATAATATACTAAATAATGGTTATGATGAATTTACTTTTTATTGCACGAAAGAATACAAAAACTGTTCTAAAGATATAGAAAGTATTGCTAATAATAAAGAATTATTAAGTAAAATAAATAATTATGTGAATCCTTTTAATAGTTTTAATGAAATATATATGACTTCATATAATGATGGCACTATTAACGTTAAGGTGAAACACAATTATTCTAAAGAAACACAAGATATTATAAATAATAAAATAGATGAAATAATGACTACTTTAGATATTAATAATACACAGGACATTTCAGAAAAAATAAATAAAATACATAATTATATTATAAAGAACACTGAATACGATAAAGAAAATTCAAAATTGGAAAATTACAATAACACTTTAGCATATGGAACTTTAATTGATGGAATTGGTATATGTTCTGGATATAGTGATTCTATGGCTTTATTTTTAGATAGATTAAATATTCCTAATATTAAAATTAGTAGTGATAATCACGTTTGGAATTTAGTTTATATAAATGATAAATGGCTTCATTTAGATTTAACTTGGGATGACACAGAAAATGATAAATATAATAATGATTACTTTCTTATTACAAAAGAAAAACTCTTTAGTTTAGATTCTAAAGAGCATGGTTTTGACGAAACATTTTATTTAGAGGCTAGATAGTCCTCTATTTTTTCTGTTGTATCTTCTATATCTTCTACATTGAACCATTTAACATTTTTAAATTGATTTCTGCACCAAGTATATTGTCTTTTAGCATATTTTTTAGTTCTTGTTTTTGTTTCTTTTAATGCTTCTTCAAAAGTTATTTCTTTATTATAGTAACCCATAAATTCTTTATAGCCTATCATTTCTTTAGCTTTTAAAGCATTTATTTCTAATAAGTGTTTACACTCTTCTAAAAGACCATCACATAACATTTCTTCTACTCTTTCATCTATTTTCTTATGTAGATTTTCTTTAGATGTTGTAAGCCCAATTAAAGTAAAATCATATAATGGTGTATCTTTTCCTGAAGTATTTTTTATCACTTCTTTAGTAGATTCATAATGACTTAAAAATCTTACTAATCTTTTTCTATTATTTATATGAATATTATTATCTTTATATATTTCATCTACTTTAGTTTTTAACTCTAAATTAGATAATTCTGGATAATCAAAAGACTCCTCTTCATCTGTAAATTTATAGTCATAAAGAAGTGCTTTTATGTAAAGGTTAGATCCTCCTACTATTATTACATTTCTGTTTTCTTTTATTAATTTATCTAAAATTTCTCTTGCGTCTTTTTGATAATCTCTTACTGTATATTTATCAAAAATACTTACTATATCTAACATATAGTGTTTTATTCCTTGTTTTTCTTTTTCAGTTATTTTAGAAACTCCTATATTTAATTCTTTATATATTTGAGTTGAATCTGCATTTATTATAACTGCATTTAACTTTTTTGCTAGTAAAATACTTACTTTGGTTTTTCCTACCCCAGTAGGGCCTAATAAAGCTATTATTTTCATTAATCTACCCTTTTAAACATTTTCTCAAGATCGTGTTTTGTATACTTAATTATTGTAGGTCTTCCATGAGGACAAGTATAAGGATACTCACATTTAAACAATCTTTTAATTAAAATGCTCCTTTCCATTTCTCCTATATTTGTATTTGCTTTTACACTTTTCTTACAAGCTAAATTTATTGCTAACTGTTCATTAAATTTAACTCTATCAAACTTCTCTTTTAAAGATATTACTAAATCAAATATCTTATTTATAGATTCATTTTCTTCTCCTTCTATAAACCACGTAGGATGAGATAATACTCTTATTGTGTTTCCGCCAAATGGTTCATATGTTATTCCTAAAGATTCAAAAATACTTTTATTTTGAATTATACTCATATATTCATCTTTAGTAAATTCTAAAGTAATTGGAATTAATAAATTAATTGTACTTACTTTTTCATTTTTCAAAGCATTCATAAATCTTTCATAATTTATTCTTTCATTTGCTGCGTGTATATCTATTATATAGACATTTTCTGTATCACTTGCAAATAAATATGTACCCATAGCAAGTCCAATTGGATTTATTATATCACTTTCTAAAGTATCATCTATTACAGCATTATATTCTAGTGATTCACTTTCTAAATTAAATGAGATGTTTTCTTCTTCTACTATAGGTTTATAACTAGTTGTTTCGGTTTCTTCATATTCATTTTTATATGGTACATAATTTGTATTAACACTTACCCCTTTATAAGTGTTATCCTTTTTTCTTAATGCATCTCTTATTAATCCAAATAAGAGTTCTTCTAAAGATTCAATTTTACTAAATTTTATATCTTGTTTAGTAGGATGTATATTTACATCTATTAAAGTTGGATCTACATTTATATTTATAACTACAATTGGATATTTTGTTTCTGCTAAATATGTATGATATGCATCTTTTATTATTTTATTTATGTATGTATTTTGAATAGATCTATTATTTACAAGTACTATCATATTTGTTTTTGTACTTTTACTTAAATTGATATTACTTATATAACCACTTACTTCATAATCTAAGTTTTCTCCATTTATTTTTATCATATTTTTGCTTACATTGAATCCATATATTTCATGAATTGCTTTTAATAAATCATTAGATCCACTTGTTTTTAGTATTTCTTTTCCATCACTTATTAAAGTAAATGAAATATTTGGATGTGATAAACAAAGTCTATTCATTAAAGCTATAACATTATTTAGTTCTGTATAAAAGCTTTTCAAAAACTTTAGTCTTGCTGGAGTATTATAAAAGAGATTTCTTACTGTTATTTGTGTTCCTTTAGAAAATACACAAGGTGATTTATCTATAAGAGTTCCTCCTTTTATTTCTACTTTTGTAGATGTTTTTCCGTCACTTGTTTTTAGTTCTACTTCACTTACACTTGCTACTGAAGGAAGTGCTTCACCTCTAAAACCTAAAGTACTTATAAAATATAAATCATTTTCATTTTTTATTTTACTAGTCGCGTGTGGTGTAAAACATAACAAAGCATCACTTTCATCCATCCCAATTCCATTATCAGTTACCCTTATTTCTTTTATTCCTGCATTAATAAGTTCAACTTTTATTATAGTACTTTTTGCATCAATACTATTTTCTACTAATTCTTTTACTACACTACTAACTCTTTCTACAACTTCTCCTGCTGATATTTTATTAGAAAGGTTTTCATCCATTACTTTTACTATTCCCATAAATCACCTCACACTAATTTCTTTCTTTTACCTATTATTTTCTTATTAGGTACATATATAACTAATTCTCCTTTACTTAGTACTTTTATAAAACCTAATCCTTTTATAACTATATCTGTTAAATTATCAACTTTAATACTTACTTTTTCTTTACTTATTAAATCACTTTTAGTAGTAGATTTCATTTTTCTATATTTAATATTGTTATTTAAGTAAAATACCAAGTTTGAATTAGTAACACTATCTATTTTAATCAAATTATCTAAAATAAGTGAGTAATTTTGCTTCAAATGATAGATTTTTGGTCTTATCTCTTTTTTTACTATTAATTTTTTATAAGAATCAGCTAAAATATAATTAGCTATATGAGTGTTATCTGTTATACCAGGTGTATCTACAATAGTAAAATTTGATAGTTCAATATTAATTAAATCAAGAGTGGTGTTAGGTAGAGGACTTGTTGTTATTTTAGATATATCACTACTTAAAAGTGAATTTATAAATGTGCTTTTTCCACTTCCAGTATAACCTACTACATATACTTTCTTATATTTCTTTATTTTATTATATAATAAATCTATATTATATTTTTTTACACTACTAATTATATATACATCTTTTATATTAGTTAAATCATATATATATTTTATTATTTTTTTATCTTTAACACTTTTAGGAAGTAAGTCTTTTTTAGTAACGACAATTATTTTTTTATTTGGTATATTTTTTAAAGGTAAAAATGTTTCTTCTGTCATATCTAATGGATCTACTAAATACAAAATAGGAGATTTATCTTCTTTTATTTTTTCTAAAATAGTATTTATATCTTTTGGTGTACTTATTATATCACTACTTCCATAATGCATAATTTTAAAACATCTTTCACAATAAATTGCTTTGTCATATTGTTCTTTTTTTACAAAACCTGGAATAGTACTATTTAAAGTTTGTAAAGTACTACCACATCCTTTACATATTCTAATCATAATAAGCACCTTTTTTAAATAAATCACGACTTTTTAATATAAATAATATAATACTTTCCATAAATCTATTTATTTTAGTTACGAATTTTTCTTTTTTGCTTATTGGATTTACTAATATACTGCATATACCCATATTATTAGCCCCGTAGATATCTGTAATTATTTGGTCTCCTATCCCTGCAGTTTCTTCTGGTTTTTTTCTATACATTTCTAATATTTTCTTATAGTTTTTCTTAAATGGTTTTCTACTACTTGCACAGGCATCTATTTCTAACTCATTTTTAAAAGGCAAAACTCTTTCTTTTTTACTATTACTCATTAATACTAAAGTAAAACCTAATTCTTTTAATTTTACCATTAATTCTATTGCTTCTTTTGGAGGTGTTTTAGATTTAACTACTGAAATAGTATTATCTAAATCAAATATTAAAAGTTTTATTCCTTTGTTTTTTAATTTTTCATAATCAATTCTATAAATACTTTGAGAATATATATCAGGTACAAATTTTTCTATCATTTATTCTTCCTCCTTATATGTAAATTCGTGATCTAAAATCTTAATTGTATCATTATCTTTTGCTCCCATTTTCTTTAATTCTTCATCTACTTTCATACTCTTTAACTTTCTTGCAAATCTTAAAGATGCATCATCACTATTAAATTTAGTCTTTTTAAGTAATGTTTCTAATTTTTCTCCAGTTATTACAAATGTATTTTCATTAACTCTTTTTATAATATAAGGTAAGTTATTTTTAAATTCATATAAAACATAATCTTCAAATTCTTCTTTATCATATATAGAATCATCTTCTGTTTCATTTAAAACAGTTACTATTTTATTTAAAAGAGTGTCTATTCCTTCTTTAGTTATAGTACTTATAGGAATTACTTCTATATTGTATTCTTTTTTAAATTTCTCTAAATTTTCTAAAGAAGAAGGTATATCCATTTTATTTGCAATAACTATGTATTTTTTATTATAAAGTTTTTCACTATAAGATTTTACTTCATTTTGTAATATTTTAAAGTCTATAATTGGATTAGTAGTAATACCACTCATATCTAAAACATAACATATCATTTTTGTTCTTAAAGCGTGTTTTAAGAATTTGTCTCCAAGACCTGTTCCCTTACTAGCCCCTTCTATTATTCCAGGTAAATCTGCCATTACAAATGATGTGTCATTTACTTTTACAACACCTAAATTAGGGGTTAAAGTTGTAAAAGGATAATCTGCAATTTTTGGTTTTGACTTACTTACAACACTTATTAAACTACTTTTTCCTACACTGGGAAAACCTATTAAACCAATGTCAGCTAGTAGTTTTAACTCACATTTTAATGTTTTTTCTTCTCCAGGAAGACCATATTCACTTGTTGTAGGTGCTTTAAATTTGTTTGATTTAAAAGAAGCATTACCTCTTCCACCTTTTCCACCTTTTGCAACTGTGACTTTTTGTCCATCTTCTATAATATCAGCAATCATTAAGTTAGTACTCATATCTACTACACTTGTACCTAAAGGAACTTTCACAATTGTATCTATTCCATCTCTTCCAGTTTTAACGGCTCCACTTCCATTTTTTCCTTTATCTGCTTTTATTATTTTACTATACTTTAAATCTATAAGTGTTTTAAGACCTTTTTCACCAACAAAAATGATGTCTCCACCTTTTCCACCATTTCCTCCATCAGGTCCACCTTTTTCTACAAATTTTTCGTGTCTAAAGGAAGTACATCCATCTCCTCCTTTACCAGCTTCAACTTTTATAATTATTTCATCTATAAACATAATACATCACACTTATATTCTATCAAAATTCTTACTAAAAGTCTTTATTTTTGTTATAAATTTAAAATATATTAATATAATTTAATATGATAAAGAAAATAATTGAGTTTTTTAAAAAGTTTGCTTTTTTTACTACTAGTTATAGTATTAATGTATTTCCACCACCTCTAAAACCTGAAGAAGAAGAAAGATATATATTTTTAAGTGTAAATGGAGATAAAGAAGCAAGAAGTATTTTAATAGAACACAACTTAAGATTAGTAGCACATATTGTAAAACGTTTTGAGTCTTTTAATGAAAATCAAGATGATTTAATAAGTATAGGGACAATTGGATTAATAAAAGGTATAGATACATATGATCCAAATAAACCGGTTAAACTAATTACTTATGCAGCAAAATGTATAGAAAATGAAATATTAATGTATATAAGACAAAATAAGAAAAGTAAGTTAAATGTTAGTTTAAATGATTCAATAGGTTATGATAAAGATGGAAATGAAATTACTTTAGCAGATGTTATAAAAGATGAATATGTGGATTCAAGTGAAATAATAGATCTAAAAGATAATATTAATTTACTAAAAAAATATTTAGACTGTCTTACTAAAAGAGAAAAAGATATAATTATAAGAAGATATGGACTTTTAAATAAAAAAGAAGAAACTCAAAGAGAAATAGCAAAAGAATTAAAAATAAGTAGAAGTTATGTATCTCGTATAGAAAAAAGAGCTTTAGTTAAACTTATGAGAGAATTTATGAAAAATAGCTAAATAGAAAATCTAACCAAAATTGGTTAGATTATTTAATTAACTGCTAATTTACAACTTTCATCAATTGAAACTTCATATGGGGAATCACTTAATCCATTACCTTTAGAGTATTCTACACAAGATTTTAAGGATATTACAGGACGGACGGCAAAAACTTCCGTTATAACATTAGCATCTTTAGAACCAGGGAACCACAATCCATCCGTAGCAAAAACCCACAAATAATCAGGAAGATCCACATAAGAAGGCGAACCCAACCACCAACTAGTTTTACCAACTACCGAAGTACCATTACTATTAAGATAATAATAAACATATTGATTATCAACATAACCCTCCTTAGTCCCACCGGCGTATACAACTTCGTCTGCGGTCATTAAAC
>CANRKW010000048.1 GCA_947631345.1 uncultured Bacilli bacterium
CTAAACCATCTAACTTATTTATATCTATTCTTTTTATATTTTTAACTACTTTTATTATTTCATCAAAAGGTTTTACTTCATAGAATAGTCTTCCATTACCAGAAATATGCATTTCTTCTTCATCATAATATTCTATATTTAAGCTTTGTCCATTATCAAATATAGGTGCTACATCAAGCCATTTTAAAGTATCAACATCTCTTATAATTCCAAAGTTATTTAAGTGTCTATCTTCGTTCATAATAATAAAATCTAATATAAACATATTCTCTACTTTTTCACGGGCATTTTCTATATTATTTTCTTCTAACTTTTTTATGTATTCTTCATAGTCTTCTATATTATTATGTCTTTTCATATTATTTCTAATTTGATAACAAGTTATAAGTTCTGTATTTTTATTAATAAAACAAGGACATTTAGATACTACTATATCTTTATATGTTTCTACTGTATATTCTACGTGATTAAATCCTAATCTTTTACATATTTCACTAGCAAGAGCTTCATTAAAAGGTTGCAACACTTCATTTTTATATCCACCTTTTAATAAATATCTTGTACCATTTTCAATAATCCAAGCTTTTTTTAACATACCATCTGTTGTATTATTAGGTGTTTTTAAAGATGTTTCTTTTGTAATTGTTTTGCTATTATTTGATAAAGATGCTTCCATAAATTCTGCATAATCAAAATCATTATCAAAAAAATTAACTTCATCATAAGAAATATCACTATTATAAGGCTTTAACCAATATTGATCAGATAAAGATAATCCAAATGATTTATCTAAAAGTTCATAAGGAGCAGTTATGTTAAGTCTATGTAATAGTAAATCTAATTTATCACGCCACGATGGAATACCCCTATTTTTAAACCACTCACTTAAGTTAGTTCTAAAAGAATTATCATTTATATCTTCTATATAAAAACTTTTCAAAATATATGGAGCATAATTAATATCTATAACTTCATATATATTAGTAAAAACACCTGTTGCCAAATCATATTCAGCTATTAAAATCTCTTTGTTTTTATTCATAAGTATATATTTCATAAAAGAATATCTCCTTTTTTTACAATATATTCTACTAAATTTATTACAAAAAGTCCACGTATTACTTAATTCAATTAACTTATTAAATTAATTAATACAGGACTTAATATTAATAGTAAAATAATTGGTATAAAGAAAAGTACACTTATTATACTTATCTTTATAGGCATTTTAGATATTTTGGCTTTTGCTTCAAATAGTTTTTTTTCTCTTAAATAGTCAACTTGATTATATAAAGTTCCTACTATTTCACTACCAAATACATTCGAATGTGTTATGTTTAAAATAACATTATTTATAGTATCACTTGGTATTCTTTTTTTCATATCAATTAAAGCTTCAGTTAATGTTTTTCCATAATTAATAGTATCTAATGTTACTTTAAATTCATCACTTAATTCACTATCTATATTTTTTACTGTTAATTCAAGTGCATTTTTTAAATTTCTTCCAGTTTCAAGTGATAAAGTTAGAACTTCAAAAAAGAATAATGCTTCATAATCTAGTTTACTAATTCTTTTCTTTATTTTGTAGTCAAGCACGATTAGTTCTACACCAAAATAGAAAACCACAGTTACTATTGGTGCTAGAACAAAAGCATATTCACTAAATAAAAAAGTGACAAAAAATATTATTAAACTTATTATTAGTCTTGTATTCATAAAATCTATTGGATCTATTTTATTATAAATACCTAATAATACAGTTTTTCTTTTTATTCTTTCGATACTTTTTTTAGTATAAATTTTTTCTACAAATCTATTATTCACTATACATCAACTCTCATTATTCTTTTTATTATTATAACATAAAGTACATATAAAGTTAATATTAACATACTTATCATAATACCTATTTTTGTTTTATATAAAGGAAGAAAATAGCTTGGATTCAATATAAATATTAAACTACATATAATTAAAGGTATAACTAATAATATTCTATATACAAATGTACTAGAAGCAGTTGTAGTTTTTAATTCATCATTTAATTTTTGTCTATCAAAAAATTCTCTTTCTATACTTTTAAATACTTTTACTATATTTCCCCCAGTTTTATTAAGTAATGTCAAACTTGTAGTAATGAATTTTGTTTCTTCTAGTTTTACTCTGTTATAAAATCTATCAAAAACTGTTTCAATTGTAAGTCCATAAGACATATCTAAGTATATTTTTTTAAATTCATCTCCAATTGCCCCATCTAATTCGTTTTTAACTATTTCAATTGCTTGCATTATACTCATACCACTTTTAAAAGCATTATTCATAATTATAATAGCTTTAAGTAAGTCTTCACTTATCTTTTTTCTTTTCTTTCTATATTCTACACTTAAATATATATCTATTAAGAAAAATCCTATTATAAATGAAAGTATTATTCCCAAAAATGAAAATTCAGTATATTGAAACATCTGTGTAATTAGATATAGTATTATACTTAAAAAACCAAGTAAAAACTTTATAGAAATAAAATCTATTCCTTTTTTATAATCTAACTCATCATAAGTTATATGTTTTTCATAAGTTTTAGCATATTGATTTAATACTTTAAATTTACTTAATACATTAGAAACTTTTTTTATTATATCACTTATAAATATATGAATTTTATCAAATATAGATACTTCATTTCTATTTAAAGGACTTATTGTATATTTATTGAATTTTCTTTCTAATGCTATGTTATGTCTTGCATTTATTATATATATAATTATGCCTATAAGTGAAAATATAACTATGACTTGGATTACTAATAAACTAACTACTACGCTTTGCCCCATTTTTTTCTCCTTTTGGACTTTCAAAGATATAATCTATATCTATTATACCTTTTTGTTTTAATTTATTAAGTACTTTAGGATAAAAATCATATCTTACAAACTCTCCATTTACTGAACCATTTTTTGTTAGACCATCTTGTTTAAATACAAAGATATCTTTTAATATTATACTTCCATCTTCTATTTTTTCTAGTTCACTTATACTTACTACTTTTCTTCTTCCATCATTTAGTCTTTCTATATTTACTACTAAATCTATTGCATTAAAAATGTATTCACGAATTGCTTTTATAGGTATATCTAATCCACTCATCAAGACCATTGTTTCTAGCCTATTTAAAGCGTCTACTGCTCCATTCGCGTGCATTGTTGTAAGGCTTCCATCGTGTCCTGTATTCATAGCTTGTAACATATCAAATGCTTCTTTTCCACGAACTTCGCCTACTATTATTCTGTCTGGACGCATTCTTAAAGAATTTATGACTAAATCTCTTATTGTTACTTCTCCTTTAGAATCATAGTTCATTACACGTGTTTCTAGTGGTATTACGTGTTCTTGTTGAAGTTTTAATTCTGCTGCATCTTCTATTGTAACTATTCTTTCATGACTTCCTATAAAACTACTTAAAATGTTTAAAAGAGTTGTTTTACCACTACCAGTACCACCACAAACTATTATATTAAGACGCCCCAGTACACAAGCTTCTAAAAATCTCGCCATATAGGGGGTCATTGTACCCATCCTAAGTAAGTCGTCAATAGTACCTATACTTTCTTTAAACTTTCTAATTGTTATTACTGGTCCTTTTAAACTAAGTGGGGGTATTATTGCATTTATTCTTGAACCATCTTTTAGTCTTGAATCAACCATTGGACTACTCGCATCTATTGTTCTTCCAAGAGGTTGAATCATCCTTTGTATAGTTCTTATTATATGTTCGTCATTTATAAATGAAACACTTTCATCTTTTATAAGTCTTCCATCTATTTCTATATATATTTCATCTGGTCCATTTACCATTATTTCTGTTATATTTTTGTCTTTTAAAAGTTCTGTTAAAGGTCCATAACCATTAATTTCATTATCTATTAAATTATATAAGTGACTTCTTTCTAAATTAGTTAAATCATACCCTTCTATACTTCTATCTATTTCAGCATTTATAAAGTCATTTAAACTACTAGTACTAGGTACTTCACTATCTATTATATTTTCTATTATTTTAGTTCTTAACTCGTCTAATAATACTTTATCTTTAAATATTTCATAATCTGTTAAAGGAGTTATTTCTTTTTTCTCTTTTTTTATTTCAAAAGCTTCTGTTAAACTTGTCTTTTTCATTTTACACTCCTTTCAATTCTTTTATGATATTCTCCATAGTATTATAATCATTTCTATATTTTTTATTAAAACCATCTATTAATGAAGGTATTTTACATTTATATAAATATGAAGAAATATCTTTTAAAAACATACTTTTAGTTAATACATAATCTATATTAGAATTTATTATCTTTTTCATATCTTCTGTACTAAAATATGGATTTTTAAAATTGATACTAGAATTTAGTAATACTTTATAATTAGTTATATTACAGTCACTAAATATGTTTAATATGTTTCTAGTGTTTTTAAGTGTAAATATATCGTTATCTATAACAAATAGAATCTCATCTGTTGTATCTAAAGTAACAATATTTACATTAGACATATCACTACTTGTGTCAATTATAATCACATCGTAATGCATCCTTACTCTTTCTAAAATTATGTTAATGTAGTTACTATCTATTTTACCTCCAAGACGTGGATCTTTAGGACTTGGTAAAACATCTATTAAATCGTTATATTTATATATGTAATCTTTTATTTTTTTAAATCTATTATTAGTTAAATCATCTATTAAATGGTATACACTTTTATTTATTTCTTCATTTAAAATCATACCTAGACAACCTTCATACATATCAAAATCAATTAGTAATGTTTTGTAACCTAAATTACTAGATACCCCAGCAAGATTAAGGGCTAAAAGAGTTTTTCCTATCCCACCTTTTGCCCCAAAAATTGTAAGTGTTTTGTTTTCCTTTGTCATATTTTCCCCTTCTTAACAATTATCAATTTTAACTTGATAACTCTTTATTCCTATTATATTACCAAATATACTATTTACTTTTATTGTAATTTTACTGCAATTATCAGTTTGTATGTCATCTATTATTAAATCATTATCTTTAAAATACGTTTCTATATCAATATTTTCTCTAGTGGCTTCTTTTAGTAATTCCGTGCCTTTTATTTTTGCTTTATACATAAGTCCTACATCTATTATAAGGGCTAAAGAAAGTAAAAAGATAGGTATAAATATTATGAAAATAACTAAAGCTTGTCCCTTTTTATTCATAATATATCACTCTTTTCGCTTTTGCTGTAAAAGAATCACCTAGTATTCTATTAAGTCCTGGTGTTATAAAATTAACTTTATTTTCTAAACTAAATTCTATGTATTTGTTATTTTTATTAGTAATATTTAATGTATTATTTATGTTTTCTTCTTTTATAAAATCTAGTATTTCTTCATAACTATAGTTATTTTTGTACATTTCTATTACATCACTTGTTAGGTTTTCTAGTTCATTTGTTTTTATTATAATTCTTCCAAAATCAACTGCACCAAAAAAGAGTAAAATTATAACTGGAAGTATTATAACAAATTCCACCAAGGCTTGTCCCTTTTTATTCATTAAATCCCTCCATTATTTACAATATCCTTCGCCTGGTTTTTCTCCTTTTACATATTCTTGACTAGTAAGTTCACAACCTGATTTTGTTATTGAATCTTTTAAATAACCACCAAATAAATTTACTAAAGTTATTGCTATTACACTTATTAAAGCGATTATTAAAATATATTCAGTTAAGGCTTGACCTTTTTTATCTTTCATACACTCACCTACTATATTAATTTTATAAAAATATCTATCTTTTGTCAATTAAATGTGTTAATATAAATTTATGAATAAGTTAGTTAGATATAATAATTTAGATATTTATATTGCAAATACTTTTTTTAGTAAATTTAAAGGTTTAATGGGTAAGAAAAATATAAATTATGGACTACTATTAACTAATACTAATGGTATACATACTTTTTTTATGAAAGAAAACATTGATGTTTTATTGCTTGACAAAAATTATAAAGTAGTAAAAACATATAAAAGTGTTAAACCTAATAGAATAATTTTACCTAAAAAGAGTGTTGTTCATACTTTAGAATTACCTAATAATTATTTAGAGGACAAAATGATTTATAAATAAATATTTTTTGTTCAATACTTTAGTAGATTCTAAATTCATATGTTTTTTAACTAACATATTACCACCTTCCTTCAACAATTTAACTATAACACTAATGTTTGTGTGTGTCAAGAAAAATAAAACAAATTTTTTATATTTTTTTAAAAACAATTTTAGCCTTTATTTTGAGAAAAACTTTATTATATAAAAAGAAAACCCAGTAAACTGGGATTATTTTTTAATTGGCGGAGTGAGAGAGATTTGAACTCTCGCAGCAGTTACCCGCTCTACACCCTTAGCAGGGGCGCCTCTTCAACCACTTGAGTATCACTCCATATCTGTGCTTGACTATTTAATTCTAACCTATTTTTTAGGTAAAGTCAATTAAAATTAACAAAAAAGGAAGTATAACTGAACGTATAACTTGTATACTATTTATACTTCCTTTTATATTATATGTTTTTTCTTTTATTTTATTCACAATTTATTGTAAATTTATCAGTTATATCATCTACTTTAATTAAACTAGCAGTAATTGGATTTCCACTTAATGAAATACCATATTCTTTATCACTTACTTTTAAAGATAAAACTTCTCCATCATCATTAAGAGTTATATCATAATATACATTTTCTCCATTAGTTATATCTAAAGCATTTAAAGTTTTATCGTTTCCTACACAATATCTAGTTTTACCATCATCTCTTAGTAAAAAAGTTGTGTATGCACTATTGTAAATACCTATTACATTAGTTTGAAAAATCTTCTTTTTACTTGCATTATATGAATTTATAATATTTGGCATAATGATTAACATAATTGTTCCTATTAAAGCTATAACAGCAAGTAATTCTACTAATGTAAAGCCGTTTTTGTTATTTTTTAATTTTATTATAGTCATACCATCATTAAAATAATCAGTTTTAAAACTCAAAACTTCTTTTTTTCTTTTTAAATATTCATGAATTTCTTTTTTTAATATTCCACTACCTTTACCATGTATAACCGCAATTTCATAATTTTTTAGTTTTAAATTATCATTTATAAATTCTTCAGTTTTTACTTTAGCAGTTATTTTATCACATCCGTGTAAGTCAATACTTGGTAATAAACTAGTGAACGGGTTTTCTTGTTTTTTCATATATTTTATATACCTCTTCTACTTCTGGTATGCTCAAAGAAGAGCCTAATTTTTCTTTAGATAAACTTGAAGTGATATTCGCAATTTTTAGGCATTTTTCTAGTGGTAATTTAAGTGCTTTACCATAACTAAAAGCACTAGTGAAAATCTCTTTAGCACCAGTAGTATCTTTCACTTTAACTTTTAATGAACTCATTATTTTTATTTTGTCATTTAATCTATAAATACATCC
>CANRKW010000049.1 GCA_947631345.1 uncultured Bacilli bacterium
ATAGAAATATTCCCGTACGGTGTAGAACTGGGGAAAAGGTGGAGGAAAACAGAACCAAAGCCTTACCTATGGTTATATGTATGAATAATAAACCAAATAATTTAGAATCTAATCAAGATTATTCTTCAATTTTTAACACTGATATTTTAGAAAATCCTAATAATATTAATAATAACCAAAATGTATTAAATCCAAATAATGAAAATGTTTCAGCAGTTTTTAATAATGAAACTTCAGTAAATCCTAATAATAACTTAAATATATCAGAAAATAATGAAAGTTCTATAAATTCAAATAACATAAATAATCAAGATATAGAAATCTTAACATTTGAAGAAACTCAAAATATTCCTCCAATTATTAATAATGAAAATATATCAAATTCAAACGAAGAATTATTAAAATCATTTATTGGAAATAATTATGATAAAATAACTAAAAATTCATTTAATTTTGCAGGTTTCTTTTTTTCAATATTTTATATGTTTTATAGAAAAATGTTCTTATATGGAATAATCTTATTTATAATAACTTTAATATTACAATTTTTTGTAAATAACTCTCTTATTATACCTATTTTATTAGATATATTAATTGGCCTTTTTGTTAATAAAATTTACTTAAATTATGCTAATAGAAAAATAAATAAAATAAAAACTCAAAATTCACAAAAAAGTACAGAAGAATTAAAAAATATATGTTCTAAAAAAGGAAGAACAAGTGTAGCCTACATATTTTTAGGCATTTTTACAATTATATTTATTATGTTTATAGTTTTATCTACATTTCTTATTAAAGCTGGTTTTGACTTCTTTAATTTTAATAATTGGAATATAGTTAATAATAATGATAATTCTAAAAATGAAACTTTATTAGAAAATGTAGATATAGTTTCTTATACTTGTTTTTTCTCAAATTGCAGTTTTGAAATAAAAGATTCAAGTGGTTTAACAGATAATTATTCATTTAATTCTGCTAATACAGATATATTTGAAATTTTGTCTAATTATAAAGATTATATTAATCTAAATATATACTATACATTAAAAGACGACGAAAAAGTCATTTCTAATTATCAAATATATTCAAAAATAAATAATAAAGATATAACTTATGTTAAAACAGAAAATGAATTAAGAGGCGAGATTGGTCTATATACATTAGGAACTTATACAGATGTATATACATTAAGTGAAAAGTGGGATTTATCTTATAGTTGTATTAATGGAGAATGCGAATATTATACAAAATACGTATTTGTTGATAGTAATAATAATGAATATGAAATGAAATACTTAAGTATGGACACATTAGACTTAACTGTTGGAAATAAATACAATGTTACTTTTGAAGTAGTAGAAGGTGACTTTGAATATGAATATATTTTAAAAAAAGTTGATTAAAAAAAATAACTTCCAATAAAAGGAAGTTATATCATATAAAGATTAGAATCATTACTTACTTCTTCTTCTAAAATACCACTATTTTCTAACTTTCTAAGTCTTTGGTCTAATCTTCTTATTTGTCTTTCTAATTTAGTAATTCTATTATCATATTCATCTATATAATTATTATTTATATTTTGATTAGTATTATAATTTTGATTCATATTTTGTGGTATCACATTTGGGCCATAACTACTAAAAGACGTGTTCATATTATACCCACTAGGTGGAATAAATTCAGGTTCCTTAAAAGCACCCATTTGATAATTACCATAATACATATCTCTATTTCCTTTCATAAATATCTTTCTCCTTCAAAGTATTATATGACAAAATACTATAAAATGTGTATAATATTCCTAGGTGAAGAAAAAATGAGATTAAAACACATAAAAGGTTCAGAAGACATAATAAATAACAGTAAAGTAGTAATACACGATTTAGAAAAATATAAAGGTAAATGGAAAAACCTATTTAATAATAACAACAAAATATATTTAGAAATAGGTATGGGTAAAGGTTCTTTTCTTTTAAATAAAGCAAAAGATAACAAAAACATCAATTTTATTGGTATAGAAAAATACCCAAGTGTTTTATTAAATGTAGTAAAAATAATAGAAGAAGAAAACATAAATAACTTAAGAATCATATGTATGGATGCTATAAATATAGATAAAGTATTCTATAAAGAAATATCTAAAATCTACTTAAATTTTTCTGATCCATGGCCAAAAAAAAGACACGAAAAAAGAAGACTAACTAGTAGTATATTCTTAAATAAATATGATAAAATCTTTAAAAACATCAAAATAATTGAACAAAAAACAGATAACGATGACTTATTTCAATATAGTTTAGAAAGTTATAAAAGAAATGGTTACTTTATAATAAAGAAAAATACTAATTATTTTGATAAATATAAAACAGAATATGAAAATAAATTCATTAATATTGGTAAAAATATAAATTATGTAAAAGTTATTAAATTTTAGTGTAAACAAATGTAAAAAAAATGACATAAAAAAGACACTATTAATTTTAAAAAATGTTTGTTATAATAAATGTTAGGTAGGGTGAGTGATGAAAAAGATTATAATATTATTCTTTACTTTTCTTTTGGTTGGATGTACTACAACTAATGACTCAAGTATTGATTCTCTTATTAATGATGTTTTAAATAACACATCTGTTAGTTATAATACTTATGGAGAAGGTTTTAAATACTATAAACCTAGAGATTTTTCTCTTTTAGAAGATAATAAAACTAATCATATTTTATTAAGTAATACTTATAAATACTATCTTAATATAGATATAAATGGTTACTATAATAAAAGAAAAGATAACTATATTGTAGATAATACTATTTACTATAATATAAAATTTAAGTATAATGATATAGATGGATATTTAGAGATAAAAGATGCAAATAATGATTACTTTTATATAAAAATGATGTATAATTATAGTTATATAGAAGTAATGGTAAAAGAAGAAGACATAAATTCTTCCGTCATCAATATGGCTATTATATTGTCTTCTATAAAGTATAATGACAAAGTTATTGAAAGTTTAATAAATAATAGAGACTTAAATGAAGTAGAAGCAAGTTATGAAATAAAGAAGCCTAGTAATAATGGTAATAGTAATATATTAGATGTTTATATAGATAAATAAAGAAAGAGGTGTTTTATGGGCTTATTTGGAAAATTAAAAAACATATTTTATGATGAAGAAATAATAGAAGTACCAGTGGAGGAACCCAAAAAGGAAGAAAGGCAAGTTAATAGAGAAATAAAGCCTATCAAAGAAGAAAAGAAAGAAGAAGTTAAAGAAGTAGTAAAACCTATTGCACCTGTTTTTACTGAAAGAGAAACAATGAGAGAATCTACTTTTAAATTTCCTGTTATTGATGAAGAAGAAGATGTAAGAGTAAGAACAAGAAGTAATACATTTAATAATGGATTTAAAGAAGAAGTAAAAACAGAAACCTTTAGGCCACCTATAAGAGAAAAAGAAGTAATAAGAGAAACTCCTAGGGAAAATATAAGAGACACTTATAAAAGTACAGGAATAGTGGAACCTCCAAAACCAGAAAAAGTGTTCAAACCAACTCCTGTAATAAGTCCAGTATATGGTGTACTTGATAAAAACTACAAAAAAGAAGAAATAATTGAAAGACAAAATGCTATAAGGCATACTCCTAGTGAAATGAATTACGATAGTGTTAGAAGAAAAGCATATGGAACACTAGAAGACGAACTAGAAAGCACATTATCTAAAATAAGTAATTCAACTAAAGAAGTAAGTAAAGTAGTAGATGAAGTAAATAAATTAGATACAGAAGAAAATAATAGAAGTATAGAAGATTTACTAAATGAAATAGAAGTAAATAGAAGTATATCTATTGGAGAAATAGAAGAAAAAATAAAAGACAAAATAGAAGAAAATGAAGAAGTACCTGAAGTAAGATTCAAAAGAGAAGAAGTAGAAGAAAAAGAAGACGAAAATGATAAAACTTTAGAACACGATTTATTTAATTTAATAGATTCAATGTATGAAGAAAGGAAAGGAGAATAAATATGTTAGAAGAAGCTTTAGTGGTACTTTTGTATATAGTATTGATAGTATTTGTAATAGTTTTAATAACTCTAGGCATAAAATTAATAGGGACTATTAAAAAGACTAATATACTATTAGATAATATTACTAAAAAAGCAGAAAGTTTAGATGGTGTATTTGATATGATAGATTACACAACATCTAAATTCGGGGCAATTGGTGAAATGATATCAGGTTATATTGGTGGTATAGTTAAGAAATTAACTGGTAAGAAAGGAAAGAGGAAAGAAGAAAATGAGTAAAGAAAAGAAAAGTGGAATAGAAAAATTCGTATTAGGTGCGGGAATAGGTGCTGGGCTAGCTTTATTATTTGCACCTCAAGAAGGAAGTAAAACAAGAAAAGAATTAAAAAAGAAATTTGACGAATTAGTTGAAAAAGTAAAGAATATCGATCCAGAAGATGTAAAAGCAGATATATTACAAAAAGTAGAAGAACTTAGGATGGGTATAGAAGATTTAGATAAAGAAAAAGCTTTAGATATAGCAAAAAAAGAAGCAAAGAAAATTGGAGAAAAAGCAACAGAATTATATGACTATGCTAAAGAAAAAAGCACTCCAGTAGTAGAAAAAGCAGTAAGTGAAGTAAAAAATGCAACATTAAAAGTAGCTAAAGATGTAGTAAAAAAATTAGAAGAAACTGATACTAAGAAAACAACAACTAAAAAGAAAAATAAATAAATTCACATATATTGTGAGTTTTTTATATACTAAATTTTATTTATTTTTAACAAAAATGATACAAAATGTAACAAAAAATAATAAAATTTATGCAATTTTTAGTATATTTTTGATATACCATTAGTGAATACAGTTTATAGTGAAAATTAATTTATTTTAGTAATTCTCGGCAATTTATTGATTTTTGCCGAGATTTACTTTAAAATTATATTTAGTGATGAAAATGATTTATAGTTATAAAGAATTAATTTTTAAATACAAAACTAATTATCAATTAGATAAAGCAATAAAAAATAAAGAAATATTTAAAATTGAACCAGGACTATATTCTGATAATGAATTTATTAATTATTTGTTAGTTATTAATAAGAAATATCCAAATGCAGTTTTCACTTCCCGTAGTGCCTATTATTATCATAACTTAACTGATGTTATTCCTCAAAGTTATTTTCTTGCTACACATAGAAAAGCATCTAAAATAATGGATAATAAAGTTAAGCAAATATATGTACCGGAAGATAAGTTTAATGTTGGCATTACTAAAATAAAAGTAAATGGAATCGAAATTAAAATATATGATAAAGAAAAATTATTGATCGAACTTGTTAAAAATAGTGAAAAGATTCCATTTGATTATTATAAAGAAATTATAAATAATTATAGAAATATTAGTGATAAACTTGATATGAATAAATTATCTGATTATTTAAACTATTATAAAAATGATATTTATTTATTTTCAAAGATACAAAAGGAAGTTTTTTAAAACAATAAAGAAATTATAACTGAAAGAATTTAAAAATAATATGGATTTTTTTTCTATATAAGATTATAATAAATTTGTTAATTTAATTTTGGAGGAAAGTATGAATATATATAGAACAGAGTATTGTGGAGAAGTAAATAAAAGTTTAGAAGGAAAAGAGGTTAAACTTGCAGGATGGATTGATACTATAAGAAATTTAGGAAGTTTAGTTTTTATAACTTTAAGAGATGAAACTGGAATAGTACAATTAATAAGTAATGAGTGTGAAAAATATAGTAAATTAAATAGAGAAAGTACTGTAACTATAAATGGTATAGTTAAAATGAGAACTCCAGATATGATAAATAAAGAAATGAAAACTGGAGAAATTGAAGTAGAAATAAAAGAGTTAAAAGTATTAGGAGATGTATATAAAACATTACCATTTGAAACTAAAACAAGTACAACTTCTAGTGAAGAAACAAGATTAAAATATAGATATTTAGATTTAAGAAATCCTAAAGTACATGAAAATATAATATTTAGAAGTAAAGTAATAGATTACTTAAGAGAAATAATGAAAAGTGAAGGATTTATAGAAATACAAACACCTATATTAACTTCAAGTAGTCCAGAAGGAGCAAGAGACTTTATCGTGCCTGCTAGAAAATACCCAGGTAAATTTTATGCTCTTCCTCAAGCACCTCAAATATTTAAACAACTATTAATGTGTTCTGGATTTAATAAATATTTTCAAATAGCCCCTTGTTTTAGAGATGAAGATGCAAGAAGTGATAGATTATATGGAGAATTTTACCAATTAGACTTTGAAATGAGTTTTGTAACAGAAGAAGATGTATTTAAAGTAGGAGAAAAAATATATAGTGAAGTATTTAAAAAATTCGGTACAAAAACTGTAAGTGAAACACCATTTAAAAGAATACCATTTAAAGAAGCAATGGAAAAATATGGAAGTGATAAACCAGATTTAAGAATACCATTTATAATAAATAATATAACAGAAATATTAAAAAATAATCAAAGTGAAGTATTTAAAGATAAAGAAGTTCTTTTAATAAAAGTAGATAAATGTGATAAATCTAATTCTTGGTATAAAAAATTAGAGGAAAAATATAAAGAAAGAGGATTAAGTTCTTTAGGATATGTAAAAATAGAAAATAATGAATTTACTAAAGGTATGGCTAAATTATTTAATGAAAATGAAATAGAAGAATTAAAAAAAGAATATGAGTTAAAAAATGATAATGTTATATTTATAATATGTGGTAAAAAAGGAGTAAAACTACAAAAGTTAGCTGGTGCTTTAAGATTAGAAATTGCAAATGAATTAGATTTAATAGATAAAAGTAAATATGAATTTTGTATAATAGTAGATTTTCCTATGTATGAGTGGAACGAAGAAGAAAACAAATTTGATTTTACACATAATCCATTTAGTATGCCAAGAGGTGGTTTAGAAAGTTTAAATAGTAAATCACCTGAAGAAATAGTTGCTTGTCAATATGATTTTGTATGTAATGGTATGGAAATGGCTTCAGGTGGAGAAAGAAATTATAGCCCTGAAATACTTAAAAAAGCATTTGAAATTGCAGGATATGATGAAAGTGTTGTAGAAAGTAAATTCCCATCTTTATATGAAGCATTTAAGTATGGGGCTCCACCACACGCTGGTATGGCACCTGGAATAGATAGAATACTAATGACTTTAAAAGATGAAGAAAATATAAGAGAAATAGTTGCTTTTCCAATGGCAGCAAATGGAAGCGATGCTTTAATGGGATGTCCTAATGAAGTGTTTACAGAACAATTAAAAGAAGCTCATATAAAAATAGACGAATAAATTATAAAAGAAAAAAATACACTTATGACTTAAAATGACTTGAAAAAGATAAAAAAATATAGTAATA
>CANRKW010000050.1 GCA_947631345.1 uncultured Bacilli bacterium
TTTTAATCTTTTTTTCTTTTAAATATCATAAATTTACTTATTATATAATTTAATATTATTACTATTATATTAGATATTATTTTCATTATTTTATCATTTAAGTTTAATGTACTTACAGTTATAAACATAAATAACATATCAGTAAAAAGAGTAGTAAGTCTTCCTATTATAAATTTAGATAATTCTTTTTTTATATTTTTTTCATTACTTTTAAATACTATTTTTCTATTTGTAATGTATGCAAATGTTACTCCTACTATCCAAGAAAGTACATTAGCTATTTGTAGTTCTATAGTTTTATTTGGGTCTAAAAATGTGTATACACATATATAGTAAGCAATTAAAGTTACAACTGTTGTTAATACTCCAATTACTAAATAATTTATTATTTCTTCATATTTTTTATATAATTTTTTTATTTTTTTCATAATTCCTTCTCACTTGTTTATAAGTATATAGTTATTCACATGCTTATTTATCATATTTTAATATTTTTCTCATTTCTTTAAAGTCTTTTATTGCTTTTAAACCTATTTTAGTTATACTTTTTATATTTATAGAGTTTTTACCTCCTTGACGTGGTTTAAATGTTATTTCATAAAATATTACTTTTTCTTTTTCTTTTACAAATATAACTGATAATAATACGTTAGGTAAGTTAAAGTCTTTTGGTACTTTATCTATATGTTTTTTTAATACTTCTTTACTCATTAATCTATATGGAGTATTCGCGTCTGTTACAGATACTTTAAATATTAATTTTATAACTAATTTAAGTGTTTTTGTAACAATTATTCTTGAAAATCCATCTTTTCTATGGTTTCTATAACCTATTTGAACATCATACTTTTTTCTGTTTTCCCAAAATTTATAAAATTCACTTGGTAGTGTTTGTCCATCTGTGTCAGTTTGAAAAATGTAGTCTGCCCCGTGATTTAAGGCATATTCGTAACCCATTCTAACAGTTGGACCATGTCCTTGAATATTACATGTTTCTAAAATTAAATTAGGTTTATCTTTCATAAGACTTTTAACTATATTTTCAGTATTATCTTTACTCATATTGTTAAATACTACTAATTTGCTTTTATTTCCTATTTTTTCTATAACTTCATACCATTCTTCTATTACATTTTTTATAGTTTTTTCTTCATTATATGCTGGCATTATTATGTATAAATTGTCTTTATCTTTTTTCATAACCTTCTCCTTATTTATGTTTATATATTAAAAAGAAATCTGTTTTATAATCTAGTGTGTATTCACTTTCTAATATTTTATCTACTTCATTATTAAATTCATCATATTCTCCAAATGTGTTTTCTATTGGTTTTATATAAAGTGTAGTATCTTTATCTTTTACATCTTTTAAAAATTCTTCTCTTATATCACTAACTCTTCTAAATATATCATAGTTTTGATAATAATATTTTGTATTAGCCATTCTACCAGTGTAAAAATATACTTCTGGGTAAAAAGGAGAAGATATTATTTTATCTGTTTCTTTTGTGTATTTTTCAGTATATGATTTTAAATCTATTAGTTCTTGTCTTTCTGATTCCATATGTAACTTATATTCATTGTTTTTATATATAGTAAATGTATTATTTTTATTAGTTACTGCTAGTATAAATACAATTATTAATAAACTAAGTGATAGATTTAATTTTAATTCACTATTTTTATTTAATATATTTTCATATAATACACTAATTAAATGGGACACAAATATGCTTATTAGTGGAAACATTATTATATAGTAGTGATCATAACTTCTACCACTCATAATAATCATTAAAAATGTGAATAAAGTACTTAAAGATAATGTTAATAAATATAATACTTTTGATTTTTTTAAATTTTTAATTTTAGATATTACTATAATTATAAAAGATATAATAATGAATATTGTTAATACATTATTTAAAAAATATTTAATTGTAGAAATAAGATTATATAGATTTAAAGATGAACCAATATATACAAAATTTATAATTATATATTGATAAATAAAGTCTTTTAAAGATGAAGTACATATAAAATATATTAAAAATGGTAAAAACATTATAAACATACCAAGTAAAAAATACAAAACTATATTTAATAATTTTTTATATTCCTTATTATATATAAGATTCACAAAAATAATAAAACAATATATAAACCACATTGCTGCATTATTGGGTCTTAATAATAGACATGCCATGAAAGAAAGTCCTATTAAAAATGTGTCTTTTTTAGAAAGCGAATCTTTTTTAAAGAAGTATTTTGTTAAAAAATATAAACCTATCATTATAAATGGAAGAGAAAATAATTCTGTGAAGTTTCCTACTCCAGTAAAATATGGTAGTGTTAGCATTATTATAAGAGAAGTTAATATGTATGTGAAATTATTTGAAAATAGTTTAATTAACTTATATAAAAATATAAAAAATATAAATAAACTTAATACTTCTAATACCCATACTCCTAAAATACCACCAGTTAAATTTATTCCTAAATAGTTTATTATAAATATTAATGGACCTTTATGATCGAAAAAGTCTTTATACATAACTAAACCTTTAGTAAGAGATAGCCCATCATATAAAAAGGCAGATGAGTCAACCCACGGAAATATATGTGTGAATGGACTTTGCAAAGAAAATATTGAACAAAATACTGTTAAAAATAAAGTATAAACTATAATCCATATATTGTCTTTTAAAATATTAATTGTCTTTTTCATAAATAATCCTTTCATTTTTTTAAAAATTCCTTACATATTTTTATTGAATCTTTTACTGCTTTATAGTTTGTTCTTTCATTATTATTATAATATATTGTTTCTATATTTACTTCTATTATGTTTATATTTTCTCTTGAGGCTTCTATTAATACATTAATTTCATACTCAAATCTATTACCAGTTAAATTAACACATTTTTCTATAAAATTATTAGTTAAGCCTCTTAAACCTGACTGAGTATCATAAACGTCTTTTTTATATTTTAATTTAAAAAGTTTTCTAGTTAGAAAGTTTCCTATTTTACTTTTTATTGGAACTGTTTTTAAATTAAAATTTCTTTTTCCTATTATAAGTGATTCAGTTGTTTGTTCATTTAAAACATTAGCAATTTTTAAAATATCTTTAATACTATGTTGTCCATCTGAGTCTGCTGTTATAATTCCTTTACTAAGATTTTTTTTATTTTTTAAGTAATATTTAAAACCTGTTTTTAAGGCTTCACCTTTACCTAAATTTTCTTTATGAGTTAAAAGTGTTACATTATTTAATTTAGATATTTTTTTAAATATATATTCTTTTTCTTTATTACTTCCATCATTTACTATTATTAATTCTATATTAGAAGATATACTTATTAAAGATTTAACATAATCATAAAATTCTTCTAATGGATTTAATGATGGAATTAAAACTACTATTTTATCTTTCATTTTTACCTCTATTTTATTTTTACTACAATTATATCATTAATTTGTTTTATGTAACCATTAGATGGGTATGTAGGCATTGTTTTGTATTCTTTTGTTTTTATTATTTCTTCATAATCATCCATTGTACTTTCTTTTAGTTCTATTCCAAAGTGGTATTTTATTAAATTTCTCCAGCCTCGGTTTGCATTATAAGCGTCATCCCAAATTAATGGAGAAGTAGGTCCCCATCCACTTGCTAATTCATATAATTTATCACTAGTAGTAAAATTTGGAGAAGAACCAATAAACAAAACTTTTTTATCTAAAGTATAATCATCTAACTCATAAATTTCATCTAAAATTTTATTAGCAGTAAATATAAGTCCATTATTTTTCATATTAAGTAATTTATAAGTAGCATTTGACATTATAAAATAAGTATAAACTATAAATATTATAAGAAATGTAATAATAGTTTTTATTTTAGAAGAGTTCTCTTTTTCTAATAAACTTAATATAAATATATAAACAAATATATATGAAGAACTCATAAGACTATTTATGTCCCTTTTTGCTACTACTAATTCTATTATACCTAAGGCTATTGGAAGTAAAATAATAGATAATATAATTATAAATGAATTATCTTTATTTTCTAAACATTTTTTAATTAATATAATAATAGTTAATATAAATAAAATTATATTAATAATATTTCTTCTATAAATAATATTGTTAATTATCTTATCATTAAAGAAATAGTTATAAAAACTAATATATGAATCTTTAATATGAAAAGGAATATCTAAAATAGATTTAAGCCCTATTTCACTAGCACCTGAATAGTTTGATAAAGGAATGTTCCAAATTAGTAAGTGTAATTTTAATATTACTTCATATAAAATAATACCAATTATTCCAAAAATTAAACTTTCTATGATTTTTTCTATAAATTCTTTTTTTGTTATTTTTTTATTTATTAAATATATAAGAGGTACTAATAAAGCAAGAGTAACACTTACTCCAAGATATGCTTGATATATACCTAAAGAAAGAGAAAGTAATATACTTGATAAAATAATTCTTAATTTTTTATTTTTTAAATTATAAATTAAATATATACTTAATATAGAAAATAATAGTGATAAAGTGTAATCAAATGAAAAATATGCTGATAATAAAGTTTCTGTAAAAAATGGCGATAATGAGAGAATGAGGCTTATAAGAATTTTATAAATTAGTTTTTTTATTTTAAATAAATCTACTACTAAAACTACACATAAAGAAAGTATTATAAGTGAAAAAGTAGAACTTACTAAAATACTTGATAAACCAAATCTAGTAAAATCAATATATCTTAAAAACCATCTTCCAAGAGATAAATCCCAAGCATTTGATATATATACATTACCAAAAGATAATGAATCAGCCCAAAAAAGTTCACTTGTAATTAAGGCTATATTTAAAATAAAACCTAAAATAAATGTAACAATAAATAGTTCTCTTTTATCTTTATCAAACCAATTATATAATTTTATAAAAGAATTTTTCATACTAAAAACCTCTAGTTATATTATAAACTATTTATATATATTTAGTAAATAAAGTTATTTAATATTTGTTTCCTTAACTATATATAGGTCTATTTTTTGTCTCTAAATATGTTTTTGCTAGATATTCACCCATTATTCCCATAGAAAGAAGTTGTACTCCACTTACAAATAAAATAATACATATAGTTGAAGGCCAACCACTTACTGGGTCTCCAAATAAAATTGTTCTTACAAATATAAATAATATTGCAAAAAATGAAACTATACACATTATTAATCCAAGTAAAGCAGATAGTGTTAAAGGCACTGTAGTAAAGGCTACTATTCCTTCTATAGCATATTTAAATAACTTCCAAAAAGACCATTTAGTTTCACCTGCTACTCTTTTTACATTTTCATATTCTAACCATTTAGTATTAAAACCAACAAAACTAAATAAACCTTTTGAATATCTATTATATTCTTTTAATTCACAAATCGCGTCTTTTACTTCTTTAGTCATTAATCTATAATCTCTTGCACCATCTACCATTTCTATTTTTGACATTTTATTTATTATTTTATAAAAACATCTTGCAAAAAAACTTCTTATAGGTGGTTCACCAATTCTATTTACTCTTCTTGTTGCTACCATATCATATTCTTTAGTTTCGATAATTTCATACATTTCTTTTAACATAGATGGAGGGTCTTGTAAGTCAGCATCCATTAATGTAATATAGTCACCACTTGCATTTTTAAGGCCTGCATACATTGCTGCTTCTTTTCCAAAATTTCTTGAAAATGATATATATTTTACATTTTTATCTTTTATAGATAAATCTTTTATTATTTCTAATGTTTTATCAGATGAGCCATCATTTACAAATAATAATTCAAATTCTAAAGATTTCATAAGTTCTTTTACTTTGTTTATTTCTTTATAAAATAATGGTATAGACTCTTCTTCATTAAAACACGATACAATAATTGTTAATTTCTTCATAATTACCTCTTAATTTTCTTCACTTTTTAAATATATAGTTTTATTATAATAATCTTTCATTACTGAATTAGGCCATTCATCTTTATTTTCTTTTAATTCTGCAAAAAATAATAATTCAGGTCTATAAGTTAAATTTTCTACTTCTACAATTTTTAAATTTTTATCATTGTATTTTTTAAATCTTTCATCCATTTCTATACTATATATTTTTGCTTCATTACTTTTTAATTCTCTAATTGCTTTTAGTGAGTTAGATTCTCCATTTTGACTTGGTACAATTAAAAGTAATAATAAACAACTGCTAGATAAAATACCTAAAAATACATTAGAGTGTTTTTGTTCTATAAAATTCAAATATTTGTTTTTTGCTAAGTATCCTATTAGTAATATATAAATAAAGAAACTTAAAAGCATAAATGTTATCCATATAACATTAGTTACTCTTCTTTCGCCAAAATAGCCCATAGCATAATATGGAACGCAAAACATACCACAAATTATCATCATAGATAATATAATTGGAATAAATGGAAACTTTTTTTTAAATTTATCTTTATTTTTTTCTACAAGTATTATTACAAATGGTGTTAATATTAATAAACTAATAATCCACGAAAATGAAATCCATGTAGGTATTGTTTCTTTTACATGTACGATAGTTTCAAAAATTGTAGAAAAAACTGGTTGTTTAACGTATGCTGCTTGACGGTTTGCTGTTCCAGGTGCGATATACATTATAATAAAGCCTAAAACTGATGAAATTAAAGGTGGAAGTGAAAAATATCTTTTCTTAGTTATAAAATAGATAGTTATAAAAATAAGTATTAATATATTAGAAAATGAAGTTACATGATTTGCACCTGATGTTATAAAACCAATTAAAGCGCTAATAATAATTAAAATTATTTTCTTTTTCTTAGTTTTAGTATTAAATAATTCTAGTAGTAAACAAGCGTTAAGTAGGTTAAAAAATACCCATGGTGTATAGTTCATTGCTCCATTAAACCAATATACTCCTTCAACTGCTGAAGGTAATAATAAAAATATAATTGCATAAATACTTAAAGTAAATGAAAGGGTGAATAAAAAAGAATATTTTATATAATTTTTATTTATAATATGAATTGATATTAATAAACAAGTAAATGTAAGTACTAATATTATTATAGATGAAAACATATACATACTTTCACCAAAAATTCCAGGCTGCAAAGATAGTAAGAAAGCAGATGTGTATAACCCTTGCCAGTTGTTATAAAAAAATTTATCGGTTTTCCATGCACTAGAAATTAATTTGGTAATACCCCCCCCAGATTCAATTACTTCATGTGTCCTTAT
>CANRKW010000051.1 GCA_947631345.1 uncultured Bacilli bacterium
TATTGTCTAATGGCTCCGTAGCTCAGCAGGATAGAGCAACGGCCTTCTAAGCCGTCGGTCGGACGTTCGAATCGTCTCGGAGTCACCATTAAAAAAGCAAAAACTCTTTAATTAGTAAAGAGTTTTTTTATTATAAAGAAAATTCTAATACTTCTTTGTCATCTACATAGAACAACACTTTACTAACGTTGTAATTATCAAGTACACTCATACCAATAGTATATATAACTTCTTCTAAAATGTTCTCATTATATATAGAATCAAAGATTTTATCATTAAATGTAAGAACCATCGCATCTTCTAGTTCTTCATACTTTTTTAATTCGGCATTGCTACTTAAATAACTTGATAAATTACTTTGGTATAGTAAACTGCTCTTTAGTTCATTAACTATTAATGTGATTTTTTCTTCACTGCTATTATTTATTTTAGTAACTGGTACATAATAAGTTAAATCATCATCTTGTGCTACATAATATATAGTTGTTTTTGTTAAATTGTATAAACTATTTATATCATAATCTTGATTTATTCCATATGTTCTATCTAAAACTTTATCTAGAATTTTATTAGAATTAGGTAATCTTTCTAAATTCTTTCCTTCTACTTTTATTACTACTTTATCTATTCCTTTTTCACTTGTTAATGTATAGATAACACTACTAATTAATTTGTTTTCTAACAAACTACTTATACTTAAAAATTCTTTAGAAAAGTCTACTGTAACAGTATCATTTTCTACATTTAAGTCCAGTATTTTTGTGTTTTTAGGTATTATTGTTTTAAAGTTTTTAGGTATTTTATCAAAAGAATCATTATCATCTATTAAAAGCTCTAGTTTTTCTTTTAATCTTAATGTTAAATCAGTGTTTTTTATAGGGGTTTTAACAAGACTAACATAATTATTTTGATCCATTAAATATATAGTACTTAACTCTTCTTCATTAATATATGAAATATTACTATTTATTTCTACTTCCTTTTTTATAGGAAAAAGATATATTAAAAGTGTAACTAATAAAGCACTTGTGGTAACAGCAATTTTTCTAAATCCAACTTTTTTTAACATAACATACACCCATTAAATTATATTATTTTATATACAAAAAATGACTAAAAATTAGTCATCTTCAATAGTTATTTCACCTAGTTTTAATAATTCTATTACAGCTGAGGTTCTCGCTTTAACTTCTAGTTTTTGCATTGCATTTGATATATGATTTCTCACTGTTTTCTCACTAATTTTTAATAATCCTGCAATTTCTTTTGTAGTTTTATTTTTTACTAAAAGTGAAAATACCTCTTTTTCTCTAAGGGTTAAAATACTTCTTTGCATATACACCACCAATCTTAGTATTTTTCAATCACTACTTTAGTTTATGAAATATTACTAATTTAGTGTATATCAAAGTAATTATTCAAATTCTACTGTTATATACATTTTTGAATCAAATTCTTCTTGAACACTTCTCATTATATTATTTGCAAGTTTTGCGTCGTGTTCCTTTGAATTTATAACTACTTTTACATTATCTTTGTTAACTTCAATATAACTTTTAATACCATAATCGGTTTCTAGTTTTTCTTCTAAAAGTGTTTCTTTACTTACATTTAAGTTTAGTAATTTTAAATCTTCAAAGGCTTTGTTCTTTTCTTCTTTACTAGAACTTTCTTTAGTTAAAATTGTTTCTAACTCTTTTTTAGTATTTTCTATTGTTTCGTTTCTACTCGCTCGCATTGCAATTAAAATGTCGCCTTCTGTTACTTTTACATCAACTGTTTTGCTGACACTTTCATTTTTGTCACTTAATATTTCACTGGGCATAGTAACATAGTATACACCTAGAACCAAAACTAGGCTAAAAAGTGTTAAAAACCACATACTTTGTTTATTAATCATATAAATAACCCTCCTACATTATTTTATATGAAAGGGCTATTTAATTTATAACCAAAATTAATTTTCTAGTTTTCTTTTTTTAGTTTTGGAAATATCAAAGAAGTCTTCTAAACCATACATATACTTATTCATTTCATCAGAATAATATAAAGAAGAAATTATTTCTTTATCAGTTGTAAGTAAAACTACACTTACTTTATCATCTAAAATTAAAACATCATATAAATAGAAATCGTCTCCTATTTTATTTATAATATAACCATTTATTGTTAAACCACCTATATCTAATTCTAAAGTATTTGATAAGTTATAACATAAATTAGAACTCATTATGAATTTACCTTTATCTTTAGTGACTTTTACTATTTGTTCTTTTATATTACTAAGTCTTTCTACTGCTTTGTCACTTGCATCATATTCTACTATATCATCTAATGAATCTTCTAACTCTTCTTCATAAGTATTATCTTCTTCTTCATAAGTAAACTCATCTAATATTTCATCTATCATTTCATATAATTCATCTACTTCATCATCTTCTTCATCTATTTCATATGGTTCATCTTTCTCCATATCAGATAATACTAAATACATAAATTCTTCCATTTCAAAAGGAATTGTGAACTGTACTTTAGAACTACCATATAACTCATCTATTTCATTTAAGTCATTTTGAATAACTGATGATTTAAAGTAATCTAAATATTTTGAAAAATTCGTTCTATATTTTCTAGCACATTTTAAAGGAAGAGAAAAGAATTCACTAAAATTTTCATCTTTTATTCTTTCTTTATCTATATTTAATATTTCACAATTTTTAGAATCGAACTTATAAAAATCAAAATTGTAACTTAAATAATAATCATCACAGTCTGTAACAGATTCAGTTATTTTCCAAGTTGAGACTCCATCTTTTATATAAAGATCTATATCTATATTATTACTTAAATCATTAACTAACTTTTTAAAAATAAATAATAATCTATATGAATTTGTTTCTTCTCCTTCAACAATGAAAAAGTCTATTAAAACGTCCATCTTATCAGTAAGAACTTCCATTATAAAGTCATCAGGTAAACTGTTTCTTCCATATTCAATATCTCTAACACCTAATTCTTCTAATATTTTAGTATTAAATTTGAAAATTGGTCTTTGACGTTCGAAAGAGTTTAAAACTACCTCTTTTAATGCTTTAAATGAATAGTTATTTACTAAATCTTTTGGCAAAAAATTTTTAGATACATAACTTAGCATTTCTTCTAAATTACCTTGCATATTTTACCCCCATTACAAAAACAGAGCCATATATTTTAAGCCCTGCTAGAATATTTACCATCACTTGTTGTAACTATAACTTCTTCTCCTTCTTCAATAAATAAGGGAACCTTTATAGTTAAACCTGTTTCAAGTTTTGCATCTTTTTGTGCTCCACTTGTAGTATTTCCTTTAACTGCTTGTTCAGTTTCTATTACTTTATAACTAATCTTTTCAGGTAAACTAATACCTATTACTTCTCCTTCATAGCTCATAACTTCTACTACTAAATCTTCTTTTAGAAATTTTATATAGTCTTCTAACATACTTTTATTTATTTCTAATTGCTCATAATTAGTTGTATCCATAAATACATAAACGTCTCCAGTATTATATAAATAAGTTAAATTCTTTTTAGTAATATTTGCTTTTTCTATTTTTATACCAGCATTAAAAGTTATTTCTTGAGTACTATTAGTTCTTAAGTTTTTTAGTTTAGTTCTAACAAAAGCACTTCCTTTTCCTGGCTTTACATGTTGAAACTCAACAACTTGGTATATATTACCTTCATAGTAAATTGTCATACCATTTTTAATATCATTAACATTTATCATAATTAATCAGCCTTTCTTTCTTTATGAACTGTTGTTTTGTTGCATCTTGGACAATGCTTTTTGATTTCCATTTTACCATCAGTATTCTTTTTATTTTTACTTGTTAGGTAATTTATTTCTTTACATACAGTGCATTGTAATGCTATACCTTCACGGTTTTCTTTTTTTGCCATAATTGCACCTCCCTTTTAAATCTAGGTGTATTATATCACACTAATGGATTTTTTAAAAGCATTTTTTGCTTATTTATATTTAAACAAATCAAGACATATAAAGTGGCTAAAGTTTTTTATTTAGAACTTCATATTTTATAATTTATATGAATATTTTTTCTAATATTTAATATTATTTATTAGGAGGAAGATGAAAATGAATAAAAGCTTAATTAAATCATATGTAAGTAATTTAACTACTGATAGTGTTATTGAATATGGAAAAAAGGAAGGAATAGATGTAAGTATAAGTGAAGCAGATATTTTTGTAAGTACAGTAAAAGAAAATATTGACTATATATTAGATGGACACGCATTAGAAGTTATAGAAAGTAAAAAAGAAGAAATAAGTGAATCATCATATAATAAATTATTAGAACTTTATGATAAATATAAAAAGTTTATAGATTAATATAATCTGTAAACTCTTTTTTTCTAATCATTTCTATTTCATATTTATATGGAGCCCAAGAATCTTTTTGATTTCTATTTATCCATGGTGTTTCTAATATTTTAGGTATATTATCAAGTCTTTTATTATAAATAACATCTATTAACTTTTGAAAACCAATTGTACCATAACCAATATTCGCGTGTCTATCTTTATGTGAACCTACTACATTATATGAATCATTTATATGAACACACTTTATTTTATCTATACCTATTTTTTCATCAAATTCATCTAAAAATTCATCAAAATCTTTTATATCTATTCCAGAATCATTTATATGACATGTATCTAAACATACAAATACTTTGTTTTTTACATCTTCATTAAGTAAATCTATAATACCTTTTAAATCATCAATACTAGAACCTACTTCAGTTCCTTTACCACTCATATATTCTAAAAGAAGATTTATATTAAATTTATCTTTTAAAGCAATATTTAAACCATTTGCTATGTTTTTTATTCCTTCTTCTTTAGTTAAATTAGTAAAACTACCTGGATGTAAAACTAAGTTCTTTATATCAAGTTCTATACATCTATCTATTTCTTGTTTTAAAAAATTAATATAAAAATTATATTTATTTATATCACTATTATTAGCTAAATTTATAATAAAAGGAGCATGTACTATACATTTATCTTTATCTATATTATTTTCTTTCATTAATTCGTGTGCTTTATTTTTTAATTCTTCATTTATTGGAAACCTTTGTGTACTTTGATTACTTCCAGTATAAAACATAAATGTATTTGATTTATAACTTAAACTTTCTTCTACTACTCCTAAAAGTTGTTTATCTTTTAAATAACTTGTGTGACTTCCTATATATAACATTTTTACCTCCTAACTACATTATTATAGCATTTTCTCGTTGACTTAGAAAGCATTTTATGGTAAATTATAAAGGAAGTTTAAGGAGGCAAAAAAATGGCAAAAAACGTTTCAAATAGAAAAAATAATGTTGCAAATAATAGACCTTTTTCATTAAAGGCTACTAAAAAGACTCAAAAAGTTAATTTACAAACAGTAACAGTTAACGGTAAAAAAGTAAGAATGAGCGCTAAAGAGATAAGAAGTTTAGAAAAATAGATATCCATAATAAATTGGATATTTTTATTTAATTACTAAAAATTATATATGGTTTATTTTTATGTACATTTTTGTACATTTTTATTTTCACTTTTTTTGTATATTTCTATAGTATCAGTAATAATAGTCAATTTATGTATATAGAATATCACAAATCCCGTATATAACCTTTCATAAATTTAAAATAAAAATATTTTTTATTTTGTTGACAAACTTATGTTTTTGAAGTATATTTGTTTTGGGAGGTGCGTTATGAATTATGAAATTAATTTAAAATTTACAAATTATAAAGTAAGTGAAGAAATATATGATATATATGGTAATTTTTCTTATGTAAAAATTGAAGAAAAGGATTTTACTTATGAGAATAAAAATATTTCTATTAATAAAACGATAAAAAACTTTTCTGAAAAATTTGTAGGCAATTCTTATAATATTAAAGAGAGTAATCAAAAAATATATATAGCTAAAGATTTTCCCAGAGAATATGCTTATTCTAAATCAACTATGAGTTTAAATAAAGAAAAAAAATTAATAAAAATTAAATTATTAAATAATTTAGATGAAATTATAAATAATTTAAGTGATAAAGTATATTCTAATGATCATAAAGAAAAGCATAAAGAAGATGCAAAATATGGTTTTTATAAATATAATGCTTTATTTGAAATAAATAAAGATATGTATAGCGGAACAATTGTTATAAGAAATGATACTAATAAAAAGAAATATTTATATGATATTATTTCAATAAAAAAATCGACTAAATGCCACTAGAGGCTACGAAACTAGCCAAGGATGTGGTTCAAATAGTCAATTTATGTATATAGAATATCACAATTTTTAATATTTGTAAACTATATTATTGAATATTATCAAAAAATCGACTAAATGCCATTATTAGCTACAACACTAGCTATGGACAATGGATCAAATAGTCAATTTATGTATATAGAATATCGCGATTTTTAGTTTTTGTAAATAACTACTCAATATCTTGAATAGTTAAATTATATTCCAAAAGCATATCTTCTATAGAATTAAGCCCGACAGTTTTTCTTAAATCATTAATTTTTTCTATATCTTCTATTGGTAAAACTTTATATTTTTGTTCTTTTTCATTATATTCTAGTTGTGTTCCATATATTTGTTTTTTACCCATATCTATTAAATTTCTATCAGTCATAATTGCTAAATAAAATTTTTCTAATTTACCTTTATTTACTGCTTCTTTTATTAAATCTAAATATTTTAATCTAATTTCTAATTTTGAGTGCTATAGTACTAAAAAAACAGCTAAATGGTCTTCTATTCCACCTTCTTCTATACTTGTTATAGAATCTATTCCATATTTATTAATAATATCTTCTATTTTTTCTAAATTAATTTTATCTTGTTTATTTATTTCTTTCCAAGTATAATTATTATTTCTATATAATTAATCTAAATTATATATTTCTTTTAATTCTTTAATTAGTTCTTTCATAATAACCTTTAAAAAAATCCCCGAAGGGATTTTATAATTTAATTATTCGATGATTTCTGATACTACACCAGCACCAACTGTACGTCCACCTTCACGAATACTGAATTGTGTTCCGTTTTCAATAGCAATACTGCTGATTAATTCAACTGTCATAGTAACATTATCTCCAGGCATTACCATTTCAACTCCTTGTGGAAGTTCAATTACACCTGTAACATCAGTTGTTCTAAAGTAGAATTGTGGTCTATAGTTACTAAAGAATGGAGTATGTCTTCCACC
>CANRKW010000052.1 GCA_947631345.1 uncultured Bacilli bacterium
GAACACAAAGTGTAGCAGATAAATTTA
Organism: uncultured Bacilli bacterium; assembly: GCA_947631345.1. Next base: position 28 of record CANRKW010000052.1, read on the forward strand.
GTACAAGTAGCGCTTCTGGAGGTAATAGTGATTTACAGTATCCAGTGGGTTTAATGACGGCAGATGAAGTAGTTTTTGGAGGCGGTGTGAATAATGTAAGGAATTCTGGAGCTTATTTTTCGATGAATTCAAATGGTTCTATTACAAGCGATTGGTGGACGATGACCCCGGGTAGATCCGTGACCGAACTCGGTGGTTCGAATTATCATTATGTATTTTTCGTTAGCAACGGGCGTCTAGCAGCTTCTGGAACTAATATGAACGTGGGTTATACTTCTTACTTCGGTGTCCGTCCTGTAATATCCCTAAAATCCTGTGTGACTAAATCTGGTGGAGATGGAACAAGTGGTAACCCATATACATTTAGTATAGATTCTAGCTGTGTATCTGCAGTAAACTAAAGTAAAATAAAGTAATTTTCAAAATTAGGTTATATACCTAATTTTTCTCTTTTAAAGAGATTAAATTCGTGGTAAAATAATTTATAGAGAGTAGGTGTAATATGAATACTGTTTTTGTTTTAGTTGTAATTTTTATATATGCATTAGGTTTTGGCTTTATGGTATTTACTGTATTAGGTATTCGTAAAAGAACAAAAAATAAACTAGAAGATGAACTAGCAAGACTTGAAACAATGAAAAACCTAATTATATCATCAGGTATAATGACAGAAATGGAAAAAGTAAAAAGTCTAATCAATAATGAAAGTTTAGAAACTAAATATAAAAAATGGGAAAAACAATATAAAAAAATAGAAAAAGAAGGAATACCTAAAGTAACAGACAAACTATTAGAAGCAGAAAATCTAATAAGTTTAGGAAGTTTTAAAGAAGCAAGTTATGTTTTAGCAAGAGCAGAATTAGATATCTATTATGTTAAAACTGATGCAGAACTTCTTTTAGAAAACATAAAAGACATAACTTTAAGTGAAGAAAGAAATAGAAATGCTGTTACTAAACTAAAAACTTTATATAGAGAAATAGTTACAAAATACAACAATAATAAAAATGACTATAAAGGTATGGAAAATCCTATAGACTTACAATTTGACAATATAAATAAACTCTTCAGTGCTTTTGAACGTGTTATGGAAAATCATGATTATGAAGAAGTATCTAGAATAGTACATGCTTTAGATGATTTAATCAAAAACATAAAAATAGTAATAGATGAAACTCCTACTGTTATTTTAATGTGTAAAATGATTATTCCTAAAAAAATAGGTGAATTAAGAAGTTTATCATCTAAAATGAAAAAGGATGGCTATAATATAGAATACATCAATTTAGAATACAATATAAACGAAGCTACAAAAAAACTAAATGATATATATGATAGAATGAAAGTCTTAAATTTAGAAGATTCTATATTTGAACTTAAAACAATGCTTGATTATTTTGAAAGTCTATATGGAGATTTTGATAAAGAAAAACAATGTAAGAAAGAATATGAATTATATATAAATAATATTCAAAATAAAATAAATAGACTTACTAAAGTAGTTAAAAATATATATTTAGAATTAGATGAATTAAAAGAGACATATTCTCTTACTAATGAAGAAATAAAAAGCCTAGATAATTTAAGTATGGAATTACAAGAAGAAAAAGAAAGCTTTAAAGGCATTAATGATAGAACTTTAATTAGAGTAATGCCTTATAGTAAATTAAGTAAGGAATGTGAATTATTAAGTGTTAAATTATCTAAAACTGAAGATAAATTAGAAAGTCTTATGAAAAGTTTTGGTAGTCTAAAAGAAGATGAAATAAGAGCAAGAGATCAACTTACTGAAATAAGGACTATTTTAAAGTCAGCTAAAGAAAAGATAAAAGAGTATAAACTTCCAGTCGTGCCAAAAACTTATTTTGTTGAACTTAATGAAGCAAAAGAAGGAATAAGTAGTATAATGGAAGAATTAAGTAAAAAACCAATAGATATAAATTCTTTAAATACTAGAGTAGATACTGGAAGAGATTTAGTTTTAAAGCTTTACACTTTAAGTAATGATCTTACAAGAACAGCAACATTAGCAGAAATGGCTATTGTATATGGAAATAGATATCGTTCTAGTTATAAAGAAGTTGATACAGGTTTAATAAAAGCAGAAAGTGAATTTAGAAAAGGTGAATACAGGGTTAGTTTAGAAACAAGCATAAATGCATTAAGTCAAATTGAACCAGGTATTCATAAGAAAATAATGAATGCTTATAAAGATTAAGGGTGGTAGAAATGGCAAAAAAGAAAGAAAAAAAAGAAGTAGAAAAAATACCTTTTCAGTATTCTAAAGAATTACAAGGGATGATATTACTTCTTATAGGTATTTTAGGATTTGGTAAATTTGGAATAGTAGGTAGAATAGTTAAAAATTTTGCTGTTTTTCTATTTGGAAATTGGTATGTTTTAGGTCTTATTGTATGTGTAGTAATTGGTGGTGTTTTAGTTTTTCAAAGAAAAGAGCCAAATTACTTCAGTGCTCGTATGATAGGTGTTTATACTATAGTTATTGCTATTCTTCTTTTAGCCCATCTAGAATATGTTAAAAACAATGATTTATCTGGTATGGATATATTAAAGACAACTTTTGATATGGTAAGTGGTAGTATAGAAAGTGAAACTATGATATTAAATACAGGTGGTGGAATAATAGGTGCCTTAACTGCAACTTTATTTGTCACTTTATTTGATATACCAGGAACTTTAATAGTATGCGTGGTAATTGCTATTTTTGGTATTATAATGTTATTTGATGTTACATTAGTTGATTTAGTTAAATTAATAGTAAAACCATTTAAGAAGAAAACAGTAGAAGAAATGGCCAAAGTTGGAGAAGAAGACTTAGATAGAAGAACAGAAAATGAAGAAGATAACCGAGTAATAATAACTAATATAAATGAAATTCCTCAAAAAGAAACACCTATTATTAAAGAAGAAGTAAAAGAAGAAATCAAAGAAGAAAAACAAGAAAATAATGAAGAAGATATGAGTGAATATGTTTTACCTCCTTTAGATTTATTAGTAGGAAGTAAAAATAGAGGTAAAGTTAATAGTACAGAATTTATTACATCTAATAATAAAATATTAGAAAGAGTTTTTAATGATTTTGGAATTGTAGGTAAAGTAGTACAAGTTCATGTGGGACCTACTGTAACACAATATGAAATAGAAATAAAAGCAGGAACTAAAGTAAATAAAATACTTAGTATAAATAGAGAAATTGCTTTAGCTCTTGCTGCAAAAGATGTAAGAATACAAGCACCAATTCCAGGTAAAAACACAATTGGAATAGAAATACCAAATCCAGTTACAAGTGAAGTTAAAATGAAAGATATTTTAGCAGGTATTCCTAAAAGTAAAGACTCTTCAAAACTTCTTGCACCTTTAGGACTAGATATAATGGGTAATATTCAATATTTTGAAATAAACAAAGCCCCTCATATGTTAGTAGCCGGTGCGACTGGAAGTGGTAAATCAGTTTGTATAAATAATATAATTACATCTATTCTAATGCGTGCAAAACCAGATGAAGTTAAAATGATTTTAGTTGACCCTAAAAAGGTTGAACTTAATTGTTATGAAGGTGTTCCACACTTAATGCGTCCAGTTGTAACAGATCCTAAAAAAGCAGCAGTAGCCCTTCAAAAAGTTTGTACAATAATGGATGAAAGATATGACACATTTGCAAACACTGGTACAAGAAATATAACTTCATATAATGAATATGTAGAAAAAAATAAAAGTAGAAAACCAGAATTAGAAAAAATGCCTTTTATATTAGTAATAATAGATGAACTAGCAGACTTAATGATGGTAGCAAGTAAAGAAGTAGAAGAAGCAATAATGAGAATAACACAACTCGCCCGTGCTGCAGGAATACACCTTATTGTTGCAACACAAAGACCAAGTACTGATGTAATAACTGGTATAATAAAATCAAATATTCCAACTCGTATAAGTTTTATGGTTTCTTCATTTGTTGATTCAAGAACTATATTAGATATGGGTGGAGCAGAAAAGCTTTTAGGAAAAGGGGATATGTTATTCTTACCTCCTGGAGAAGCAAGCCCAATTAGAATACAAGGTAGTTATGTTTCAGATGAAGAAATAAACAGAGTTGTTGAATTTGTAAAAAGAAGTGGTGGACCTAAATATGATGAATCAATGGTAAATTTAGATAAATCTCCTAAAGAAGAAATGTCACAAAATAAAGAAACAGGTGCAGATAACGATGACGAATTATATCCAGAAATAGCAGAACTAGCCATAAAAATGGGCAAAATAAGTGCTTCATTTATTCAAAGAAAATATAGACTAGGCTATAACCGAGCAGCAAGAATAATAGACTTACTTGAAGAAAGAGGCATAATCGGTCCACAAAATGGTTCTAAACCAAGAGAAGTTTTAGTAAAATTTGATCCAAACAAAGAAAACGGAAAGGAAGAATAATTTATGACACCACATATAGAATCAGAGTTAAATGACATATCACCTTTAGTAATCATGCCAGGAGATCCAAAACGTGCGAAATACATTGCAGAAAACTATTTAGAAAATGTAACTCTTATAAATGAAATAAGAGAAGAACTAGCTTTTACAGGTTTTTACAAAGGCAAAAAAGTAACAGTTTTTTCAAGTGGAATGGGTATACCTTCTATGGGTATATATAGTCATGAATTATTTTCAATTTACAATGTAAAAGCAATAATAAGAATAGGTTCAGCAGGAAGTTATAGTGAATACCTAAATGTAAAAGACTTATTTTTAACAGAAAGTGCCTATTCTTTATCTAATTATTCAAAAGAATATTGTTCTAAAGAAACTAATATAGTTTATTCAAGTAAAAAACTAAATGACATAATAAAAAAAACAGCAGAAGAAAACAACATAAAATTATCTAGTGGAAGATGTTATGTAACAGAAAGTTATTATACATTAGATGACTATAATAAATTAAGAGAAGAAAAAAACTGTGATTGTGTAGAAATGGAAAGCTTCAGCTTATTTGTAAATGCCCAATATTTAGATAGATTAGCTACAACTATTCTTACTATTTCAAATTCATTTGTAACAAGTGATGAATTATCTAGTACTGTAAGAGAAAAAGGATTTGATACAATGATATATCTTGCACTTGAATCTATAATAAAAGTAGATTAAATAGTTAATAATAAAAAAGGAGAAATAATTATGGATTATAAAAAAATAAGAAAAGACAATTATACATTACATTTAATTAATACAGATAGATTTAAAGAAATAAATGTAAGTGTTAGATTTACAAAGAAGTATGATAAAAAAACTTCTTGTTATTTAAAATTACTTGAAAGAGTATTACTAAATAATGGAACAAAAACAAAATCTAGAAAAGATATAAGTAAAGAACTAGAGAATTTATATAGAAGTGATATAGGTACTAAATATAGTATGATTTCTAAAAATATGTTTTTTGATATAAGACTATCTTTTATAAATCCTAAATATACTAATATAGATATGTATAAACAAACTTTCAATTTATTTAAAGATATAATATATAATCAAAAAATAACAAATAACAAATTTAATGATGAAACATTTGAAATAGAAAAGAAGAATCTAATTACATCTATTCTAAGTATAAAAGATGAACCTACTTTATATTCTAGAATTAAATTCGAAGAAGAATTTTATAAAAATACTATATATGAAGAAAATAACTATAAGAATATAAAACTATTTGAAAACTTAAAAAATGAAGAATTATACAATGTATATAAAGATTTATTTAATAATTATAAAATAGATGTATTAGTTATAGGTAATATTATAGATAATGAAAATACATTAATAGATTTAATAGATGATTTATTAAAAGGATTTAAAGAAAACATTGATATAGAAAAAAACTTATATTTTAAATTAGATAAAAAAGAAGAAAGTACAAATATTAGTGAATTTAATTCTAATCAATCTGCTTTATATTTAGGATTTACACTTATAGATATAACTAATGTAGAAAGAGACTTCGTTTTAGCTCTTTATAATGCCATTTTGGGTGCTATGAACAATTCCTTATTATTTGTTAAAGTAAGAGAAGAAAACTCATTATGTTATCATATAGGTAGTAATATAAATAGATATAGTGATACTTTAGTTGTTTCTTCTTTAATAAGTAAAGAAAACTATGAAAAATGCCTTAAATTAATTAAAGAATGTATGAATATGATGTGTAATGAAAAAACTATAGATAAGTTAATTACTAATGCTAAAAAGACTTTGAACTTAGCTTATAATGATTACTATGATAACATAAATAAAATAATAGAATACTACTATATAAATGAAATATCTTATATACCTAGTATGGAACAAAGAAGAGAATACATAAATAACATAACAATAGATAAAGTAGTAGAATTAGCAAAAAAGGTAAAACTAAAAGAAGTATATTTATTAAAAGGAGTTTTAACAAATGAAAAAGATTAAATATAAATATGATGAAGAAATATTAGAAGAAACATTACCTAATAAAATGAAAGTATACTTATATAATACTAATAAAACTAGGAATTTCTATATTACAGTTTCTACTAAATTTGGTGCAGAAGTACTTAAATATAAGAAAAATGATAAAGAATATGATGTTACTTTAGGAAGTGCACACTTTTTAGAGCATAGAGTAATGGATTTCACTAAAAACAAAGAAGCAATGGATAAAATAAACGAGCTTGGTAGTTTAGTAAATGCCTATACTACTTATAATGGTACTAACTATAATATATTTGGTAATGAAAATATTATAGAAAATATGCGTCTTCTTTTTGATCGAGTTTTTAAAGCTAAAATAAAAGAAAGTGATGTAGAAAAAGAAAGAGGAATAATAATAGAAGAATACAATATGTATTTTGATGAACCATTTTTTGTATTACACGATATTCTAAATAGAAATATGTTCTCTTCTTCTTTTATAAAATACCCAGTAATAGGTACTAAAGAAGGTATATCTAAAGTAAAAACTGAAGAACTTAAAAGACTTTATAATGATTTTTACACACCAAGTAATATGTTTATTGTAGTATGTGGAAACTTTAACATAGATGAAGTTATGGATTTTATATATGAATATACTAAAGATATGAAGGCTTCAAATGATGTGATAAAAATAATAAAAGAAAAAGAAAGTGATAAAATTCCTATTATATATCAAGAAGTAGATATGGATTTATACGAAGAAAAAGTAATACTAGGATATAAATTAAAAATACCTAAAAATT
>CANRKW010000053.1 GCA_947631345.1 uncultured Bacilli bacterium
GAAGTTAACTAGAGAATTTGTACAAAATATTGCACCGGGGGGGGTAATTTAGAGGTTAAAAAAACTTCATATTTTTTACTGTGCACATAAGTTTTTATGTGTGTTTTTTGTTGTGGGAGGAAAAATGAAAAAAGAAAAAATAGTTGTTGGTATAATGGTTTTATGTTTAATTGTTATAGTTAGTAGTGTAACATTTGCTTATTTTAAAGCAAGAATAAAAGGAGAAGGGGCAAATTTAGAAGTAATAATAGGAGAAACTAATTTGTTAATTGAAAGAAGTGAAATAACTGTAAATAGTATAATACCTATATTAGATAGTACTAAAGATACTAAAGCAAATACAAATGAATTTACTATAACAAAACAAAGTAATAATAATAGTGAGTTATGTTATGATATTTACATAGTAATAGATAAAATAGGAAGTGGACTAAATAATAAATGGTTTAAATATGAAATAGAATATGGTGATGGACAAACACAAACAGGAGACTTTTCTAGTGTAGAAGTAGGAAACAATAACACATATAAAATAAAAATATTAAAGAATCAATCAATGACTAAAAACATACAAAGCTTAAATTATAAATTAAAATTGTGGTTTAGTTATAGTAGTGAAGAAAATCAAACAGAATACTTAACTGGAAATGAAGAAAGTAGAACATTTGAAGGACATATAAATGTAAGTGGAAAAACAGGAAGTTGTCCAAAAAGTTTAGCAGATAAAATAATAGAAGATAATGTGTTAAAAGGAACAAGAACTAGTTTTGAAAGCATTTTGCCTTATTCAAATCCAATATATGATGAACAATGGGGAAGCTATCTAGGAAGTGATTATGACGAAAGTCAAGATACAGAAAGTGGATTATATAAAGAAGAGAACACAAAATTTACAGAAGATATAAATGGAGATGGAATTGGTGAAGTTGTTTATTATTTTGCAGGAAATGTAAAAAATAACTGGGTTAAGTTTGCTAATTACTACTGGAGAATAATAAGAACAAATGAAGATGGAGGAATAAGACTACTATATGCTGGTGAGTCATCAGACACTAAAAGTGCCTATATAAGAGAGAGTGTGTTTAATGAGCAAAGTAGTGACCAAATGTATGCGGGTTTCAAATATGGAGAAAGTGGAACATTAGAAAACAATAGATTAAATACACATAATTCAACAATATTAGGTAGTGACGAAGGAACAGATGAAGGTTCACTAAATTGGTGGTATGTAAATAAAATCTTAAAAGGAAGTGATGACACAAATTCATATGATGATTATGTAAGCAAAACGGCGATATACTGTAGTGATCGAGCCCTTGTTTATTTGACGGTTAATCAATATAAATCTGCTGGTACATATAGATTAATTGATAATAAAAGGCCATCATTTAAGTGTGGTGTCAATGTAGATGGAAATCTAGTAGAGGCTAGTCAAAGTATTTCTGATAAATTTAGTGTTAATGATTCTTCTGGGGGAAACGGGCAACTCAAGTATTCAGCTGGCTTGATGATGGCAGATGAAATAGCCTATGCTGGAGGTGTATTCGGTATAGAGAACCCTAATGTTTATTATTATCTTAATAGTAATGGAACCTCAGCAACGGGTGACGAAGACTGGTGGTTAATAACACCTTACCTTCAGGGTGATGTTAATATAAAGTGGGAAGGTTATGCTTTTCATTCGGATGGAATGATTGAGTCTGGTGCTCTTGGTGGATCAATCGTTGATAACGACTATTTAGAAACCGCCCGTCCAGTAATATCCCTAAAATCTTGTGTAGAATACTCTAAAGGTAATGGATTAAGTGATTCTCCATATGAAGTGAGTATAGATGAAAATTGTAAATTAGCAGTTAATTAATATATGAAAAAACCTACCAATTAGGTAGGTCTTTTCTATTAAGGTTTAGTTAATAAACCAAGAAACTATAGAGAAAGGAGTGATATATTATAAATAGATTCGCAAAAGAACTCAACTTATAATATCACTATAACACTTAAATTAAATGTTACATCTAAATTATATAATACTATATAACTTAATTCAACTATTTTTTACATATCATTTTTTATATATATGCAATTAAATAAACAAAGTAAAAATGAATTAAGAAAAAGAATAGTTGAACAATTAAAAGAAGTTCCAAAAGGACAAAAGATAAAATTAGATAAGGAATTACTAGAATATTTATTATTTGAAGTAATAACTCTTGATAAAACTACAGATACTAAAGTAAAACTACCAATTTGGTCTGGTGAGTTTTTAAAAAAGATAGATTTAAGTCAAGTTGATTTTACAAATGTTTCTTGGTGTATTTTAGATTATAAAGAAAGTGATTATAAAATTGATTTTGATGATATAACTATTTCTGATAAAAGTGTTTATGATACAATTGATATAGTTAGAAGTGAAAAAATAGAAGAATGTTCAAAATCAATGTCTGTTGTTGACTATTCTGGAACAAATGCTAATATAGATTTAACAAAATCTTTTGAAGCTATTCATGGAGACTTTATTGAAATTAGAGAATGTGATTTTACTGGCGTAGATTTTTCACATCAAGATTTGACAGGTATAAAACAACTTTATATAAATGATTCTAGTTTAGGTGAAACTGGATTAAGAATTCCAAGTGAAATGCCAGTTCAAGCTTATAAAAGTTCTTTTGATGGTATTGATTTATCTACGAGAACTATAAATGCTAAAGATTATTTCTTTGAAGACACATACGCTTTATCTTATTGTAGTTTACGTAATACTGGAATTAACATTAGTTTAGATACAAGTGTAAAAGATATGGACTGGGATGAAGCACTACAAAATGCAATGAGTGATGACTGGGTTGGTTGTTATGTTAATGGAAAAAAAGTTTTATCATATGAAGAAAAGCAAAAAAATGCTAGTGAAAAAAAAGAAGAATATGAACAAATGAAAAATGAAATTTTTGATTCTATATTAAAAAGTATTGAAGAACAAGTAAATCATATGAAAATGTAATTAAGTGTATAGTAAAAACTATATGCTTTTTTATAAAAAGAAAATTGATTTTAGCATATACTAAAATTGATAGTATATGCTATTTATTATTATAAAAATTATATTAAATTAATAAATTCAAAAAAATGTGTAAAATTGTTTGACTTTAAATAGTGTTAGTGATATTATAGTTTTGTTCGAGTTTTCTTATGAAAACTTAAAAATAATTATAAATACGATACACCAGGATGTGTGTACGAGAAAGGAGTTTTATGACTACTATAAATCAATTAGTTAGACAAAAAAGAGGTAAAAAGACAAGAAAAAGTAAAAGTCCAGTATTGAATATTGGTTTTAACTCAAAAGATAGAAAGAGAACAAACAATACATCTCCTCAAAAACGTGGGGTATGTACTCGTGTTGGTACCAAAACACCTAAAAAACCAAACTCAGCACTACGTAAATACGCTCGTGTAAGATTAAGTAATGGACTTGAAGTAACTTGCTATATACCTGGAATTGGTCACAATTTACAAGAACACAGTGTAGTATTAATAAGAGGTGGACGTGTAAAAGATTTAATCGGTGTAAGATATCATATTATACGTGGAACACTTGATACAGCTGGAGTAGAAGCAAGACGTCAAGGTAGAAGTAAATATGGTGCTAAAAAACCTAAAAATAAATAAATAGAAAGGAGAAATAAAAATGCGTAAGAGAAGGGCAGAAAAAAGAGAAGTATTAGCAGATCCTATATATAATTCTAAAGTAGTAACAAAACTAATTAATAGTATTATGTTAGATGGTAAAAAAGGAACTGCACAAAAAATTCTATATGACGCGTTTAATATGGTAAAAGAAAAAACCGGAAGAGACCCTATGGAAGTTTTTAAAGAAGCATACGAAAACGTAAAACCAGCTTTAGAAATTAGAAGTAGACGTATTGGTGGTGGAAACTATCAAGTACCAGTTGAAGTAAGAGATGAAAGACAACAAGCATTAGCGCTTCGTTGGATAGTACAATATGCTAAAAACAGAAGTGGAAAAGGTATGGCTGAAAATTTAGCTAATGAAATTATAGATGCTTCACAAAATACTGGTGGAGCAGTTAAAAAACGTGAAGATACACATAAAATGGCAGAAGCAAATAAAGCATATGCTCATTATAGATGGTAAGAAGGGAGAAATAAAGTATGGCACGTGATGTAACCTTAGATAAGACTCGTAATATAGGTATAATGGCGCATATAGACGCTGGTAAAACAACAACAACAGAAAGAATCTTATATTTAGGTGGAAATATTCATAAAATTGGTGAAACACATGATGGTGAGTCACAAATGGACTGGATGGAACAAGAAAAAGAAAGAGGAATAACTATCACTAGTGCAGCAACAACTGTACACTGGAAAGGTTATAGACTTAACATAATTGATACACCAGGACACGTTGATTTTACAATTGAAGTTTCACGTAGTTTAAGAGTATTAGATGGGGCAATTGCTTTAATAGATGCTCAAGCGGGGGTTGAAACACAAACTGAACAAGTTTGGAGACAAGCAAATGAATGGAAAGTTCCAAGAATGATATGCGCAAATAAAATGGAAAAAATTGGAGCAGACTTCTATTATTCAATAGATTCTATACATAATAGACTTGCTACTAATAGTGAACCTATTATGTTACCAATTGGATGTGAAGATCATTTTACAGGATATGTTGATTTAGTAACTAAAAAAGCATATAAATATGATGGAACTGCTAAACAAGAATTAGAAGAAATAGAAATTCCTAGTGATTTAGTGGACAAAACAGAAGAATATAGAAATAAATTAATAGAAGCAGTAGCTGACTATAATGATGAATTAATGGAAACTTATCTTGAAGGAAAAGAGATAAGTGTTGATTTATTAAAGTCTGCTATAAGAAATGCAACAATAAACGTTCATTTCTTCCCTATATTATGTGCTGATGCACTAGGAGACAAAGGAACAAGAACGCTACTTGATGCTGTAATAGATTACCTACCTAGTCCTACTGACATAGAAGATGTTAAAGGAATAGATATGAATGATAATCCTATAGAAAGAAAAAGTAGTGATAATGAACCTTTTTCAGCACTTGCATTTAAAGTAATGAATGACCCATTTGTAGGAAATTTAACTTTCTTTAGAGTATATTCTGGTACTTTAAAAAGTGGAAGTTATGTATATAATTCAACTAAAGGTACAAAAGAAAGAATTGGAAGAATACTACAAATGCACGCTAATCAAAGAAAAGAAATTACAGAAGTATATGCTGGTGAAATAGCTGCAGCTGTAGGACTAAAAGACACTACTACTGGAGACACTTTATGTGATGAAAAAAATCCAGTTATACTAGAAAAAATGACTTTCCCAGAACCAGTAATAGAACTTGCAATAGAACCAAAAAGTAAAGCAGATCAAGAAAAAATGAGTATTGCACTTCAAAAACTTGCTAAAGAAGACCCATCTTTTAGAGCTTCAACTGATCATGAAACTGGTCAAACTATCATAGCAGGTATGGGTGAATTACACTTAGATGTATTAGTTGATAGAATGAGAAGAGAATTTGATGTTGAAGCAAATACTGGTAAACCACAAGTAGCTTACCGTGAAACATTAACTTGTGCTGGAGAGTGTGAAGGTAAATACATAAAACAAACTGGTGGACGTGGTCAATATGGTCACGTTTGGGTAAGATTTGAACCTAATAAAGATAAAGGATACGAATTTGTAGACGAAATCGTAGGTGGAGTTGTACCTAAAGAATATATAAGTGTAGTAGATAAAGGACTCCAAGAAGCCTTAAAGGGTGGTATTTTAGCAGGATACCCTATGATAGACGTAAAATGTACATTATTTGATGGATCATACCATGATGTAGACTCAAATGAAATGGCATTTAAAATAGCAGCTTCACTTGCACTAAAAGAAGCAAAAAATAAATGTAAACCTGTTTTACTTGAACCTATTATGAAAGTTGATGTAGTAGTTCCAGAAGAATTTATGGGAACTGTTATGGGAGACTTAACAAGTAGAAGAGGAAGACCTCTAGGAAATGAAAATAGAGGAAGAGACTTACAAATAAGCGCAATGGTGCCACTTGCAGAAATGTTTGGATATATGACAGTACTTCGTAGTAATACTCAAGGAAGAGGTACTTATCAAATGATATTCGATCACTATGAAGAGGTTCCAAGAAATAAAGCAGAAGAAATAATTAAAAAGAATAGTATTAATTAATAAAATATACTTGCAAAAATGTTCAGTATTAGATAAAATTAATATTGTAACAGAAAAGGAGGAAATAATAATGGCAAGAGAAAAATTTGATCGTTCAAAACCACATGTTAACATTGGTACAATTGGACACGTAGACCACGGTAAAACAACTTTAACTGCGGCTATAACTAAATTATTTGGAGAATATGTATCATATGAAAATATAGATAAAGCTCCAGAAGAAAGGGAAAGAGGAATTACTATCAACACAGCTCACGTTGAGTATGAAACTGAAAAAAGACACTATGCTCACGTTGACTGTCCAGGACACGCTGACTATGTAAAAAACATGATTACAGGTGCAGCTCAAATGGACGGGGCAATTCTAGTCGTTAGTGCTACTGACGGACCTATGCCTCAAACAAGTGAACACATTCTATTATCAAGACAAGTTGGTGTACCTAAAATGGTTGTTTACATTAACAAATGTGATATGGTAGATGACCCAGAACTTCTTGATTTAGTTGAAATGGAAGTTAGAGAATTATTAAACAAATATAATTTTGATGGAGACAATACTCCAATAATTCGTGGTTCAGCATTAAAAGCACTTGAAGGAGATCCAACTTACGAACAATCTATTAGAGATTTAATGGATGCAGTTGATACATGGATTGATACTCCACAAAGAGATACTGACAAACCTTTCTTAATGAGTATCGAGGATGTATTTACTATCACAGGACGTGGAACTGTTGTTACAGGTCGTGTTGAAAGAGGTAGATTAAATCTTAATGAAGAAGTTGAAATAGTTGGTATTAAAGAAACTAGAAAATCAGTTGTAACTGGTATCGAAATGTTCAGAAAATCACTAGATTATGCTGAAGCAGGAGATAATGCTGGAGTACTTCTTCGTGGTATTAACCGTGAAGATGTTGAAAGAGGACAAGTTCTTGCAAAACCAGGAACAGTTCATCCACACAAAAAATTCAAAGCAGAAGTTTATGTTCTAT
>CANRKW010000054.1 GCA_947631345.1 uncultured Bacilli bacterium
CCGTACGTCAAAATGATGTTTTATTAGAAAGACGTATAAAAGAATACTTAGCTTTTAGATGTGGTTTTAATGAAATATTTACATATCCTTGGATAGATATAAAATACATAAATGCAAGTAAAATAGACATATCTAAATGTGTAAGTTTAGCTACACCTCCATCACCTGAATTAAGTGTCCTTCGTTCTTCTTTAGTTCCTGGTATGTTAGAAGCCATTTCTAAAAACATCAGATACTTTAATGAATTTAAATTATTTGAAATGACTGAAGTATATGAAAAAGGAGAATATCACGAAAGTACAAAAGAAGAAGTTTTACCAATACATAAAAAGTACCTAACTGGATGTGTTGTAGGAAAAGAAAAAGAAGAACTATTCTATATAGTTAAAGGTGTTATAGAAAATATGAGTAGTTACACACATATGGAAAACCTATCATTTTCACATACTGAAAAACCTGAATGGGCTGATAAATTTGCATATTTAAATATAACACTAAATAATGAAATAATAGGTTCACTAGGACTTTTAAATATTAAAACAATGAACGAAGCAAAAATCAAAAGAGTAAATGTATGTATGTTTGAAATCGATAGTAGTAAATTTATTCCATATTTATCTAGAACAAATACATATAAACCTCTTCCTATATTACCAGTAGTAGAAAAAGACTTATCTATAATAGTAGATGAAAATGTCTCTTGGGCTGATATAAGTAAATACATCAAAAATAAAGTAAACACATTAGACTTTGTAGATGAATACAGTGCTAATATGCCTAAAGGAAAGAAATCTATCACATTAAAAGTAACATTACTAAATAATGAAAGAAGTCTAACTATGGAAGAAATAAATAAAATAATGGCTGATTTAGTAAAAACATTAAATAAAATGTGTGGAGCAGAATTAAGGGTAGTGTAAATAAATTCTAAAAAAAGTTTCAATTTAATTATAAGAGTGATATAATTAAACTAGAAAGAGAGATGTTAAAATATGAATATAGTTTTAATAGTTGTTTTAGTTATAGCTGTATTAATAATACTTTATTTTGTAGGTACTTATAATACACTAGTAAAATTAAGAAACAGAGTAAATGACCAATGGGGGCAAATTGAAGTTCAATTAAAAAGAAGATTTGACTTAATACCTAATATAGTAGAAACTGTAAAAGGTTATGCAAAACACGAAAGTGAATCTTTAAAAGGAATAATTGAAGCAAGAAACAAATTCAATGTAGCAAGTACTAGAAGTGATGAAATGAAAGCAAGTAATCAACTTACTGGAGCTATAAGAGGAATATTCGCATTAAGTGAAAGTTATCCTGAATTAAAAGCAAATCAAAATTTCTTAGATTTACAAGAAACATTAAAAGATACAGAAGATAAAATCAGCAGTGCTAGACAATTCTATAATGACACAGTAGTTAGTTTAAATGATAAAGTAATGATGTTTCCTTCAAATATAGTTGCTAAAATGTTCAAATTTGAAAAAGTAGCATATTTTGAAGCTGAAAGTGAGGCTAAAGAAGCACCTAAGGTTAGTTTTTAAGGCTTACGAAAGTAAGTCTTTTTTAAAAGGAGAAATAAATGAAAAAAATAGTTATATCTGTATTATTGTGTTTTATGTTTTTACCTAATTTAAATGCCATAGATTATAAAATAGATGACTATATAACTGATGCAAGTATCGATATATCAGGTAATTTACTAATAAAAGAAGTCATTAAAATGAGTGGAACATACAATGGTTATGTAAGAGAAATAAAATACAAAAACGATAAGTTAGATAAATTTACTGGTAAAAAAAGTGACTTCTATGGAAGTGATATATATAATAGTAGTGGTATAGAATTATATAAAGTAGGTAAAATAGACTGGAAAGGGGACTTAAATTTTGAAGTTTTTGATAAAGAAGTAACATTATTTAATGAGTGTACAGATGAAAGTAATTGTTACACTAAAGAAGATAATAATGATACTTTTAGTATAACTATGTACAATAAAACAAATAACAATTCCACATATTTTTACATAGAATATTTACTTGCTAACACAGTTGTAATTCACGAAGATGTAGCAGAATTATACTATAATTTTATAGGAAGTGATTTTACTGATAAAATAGGTAATTATCAACTTAGATTAGTACTTCCTATGCAAACTAAAGAAGAAATAAAAATATGGGCACACGGTCCATTAAATGGAGAAGTAAGCATTTTAAAAAATAGTGATGGAATATATGGAGGAGGATACTTACATATAAATAACATACCCAATAACACTCCTTTAGATATGCGAATGACTTTTCCTAAAGATCTAATAGTAGTAGATCATCCGTTTTTAAAGAAAAGCAATGTTAAAGCTCTTCCTTATATATTAGAAGTAGAAGAAAAAAGAAGTAAAGACGCGAATAATCAAAGAAAATTTAATAGATTACTTCTTTCTATTTCATATGGAAGTTGTATTTCTTATATATTAATAACTATAATACTATTTATATACATATACATAAAATACGATAAAGAATACAAAAGTTCTTTTACTAATCAATATAATAGAGAATTTATAGATGACTATGACGTTGTAATAGTAGAATACATAATGGACAAAGACATAACAGAAAAATCCTTTAGTACAAGTATTTTAAATATGATATATAAAAAGAATATCTCATTTACTAAAAATGGTAAAAATGACTATATATTTAAAAAAGAAAACACAAATAACTTAAATGAAAGTGAACAAATTATAGTAAAACTCATATTTGATGAAATAGGAGATACTAAAAAAGTAAGTTTAAATGAAATAAAAAAATATAGTAAAAAAATAATAAATGAAAAAAGTCCTTTTGTAGATAGATATAACGATTGGAGAAGTAGTGTATTAAATACAGCTGAAAGTCTAGACTTCTATATAAATAATACTAGTAAAAAACTATTTTTAAGTTTATATGCTATTATAGGTTTTATCTTAACATTTTTTAATATATTTATAGGTGTTTTCAATATATTAAGTGTATTAGTATTAATATTTGCAGTTTTATACATAATTTATTTAGTCAATTTAAAGAAAAGAACTGTAAAAGGTAATGAACACTATGTAAGATGGAAAGCATTTAAAAACTTTCTATTAGATTTTGGCAAATTCGATGAAAAAGACTTACCTGATATTAAATTATGGGAAAGATATTTAGTATATGCTAATATATTTGGAATTGCTGATAAATTAAGTAAATTAATGAAAATCAAAATTAGTGAAATAAATCCTAATATAGATGTATTTGATTATATAATGTTCTATAATTTAAACACAAATTTCAATAATATAGTGACTAATTCAATAAATAATGTTAATATATCTACTATTAACTCTTCTGGTAAAGGCTTCGGTGGAGGTTTCTCTAGTGGTGGAGGCTTTGGAGGAGGCGGAGGTGGTGGCCATGGATTCTAAAACTCTAGACAAAATAGAAATGTTTAATAAAGAAATATCTTATATAAAAGATGAAAGAATAAAAGAATCAGCTAAAGTATTAATAAATCATATACCAAATTACTTCTTTTCTAAACCTGCAAGTACTACTGGAAAATACCATCCATCATTTAGTTTAGGAGAATCTGGACTTTTAAGACACACAAAAACAGCTGTAAGAATAGCAAAAACTATATTAGATAACGAAACATTTGGATGTTTTTACACAAATAATGAAAAAGATTTAATAATACTTGCAATAATACTACACGATTCAGTAAAATGTGGAGATAATGAAGAATACACTAGATTT
This sequence comes from uncultured Bacilli bacterium, assembly GCA_947631345.1. The sequence continues at coordinate 3,780 of CANRKW010000054.1, forward strand.
GACCATCCTCTTTTATCTAGTCAATTAGTAGAAAAATATAAAGAAGAAACTAAACTTACTAAAGAAGAAATAGAATTACTTAAAAATATGATAGAAAAACATATGGGACCTTGGATAAATGACTATAATGGTAATAAAATACTTGAAAAACCTAAAACTAAATGTGAAAGATTTGTTCATTTGTGTGATTACTTATCTAGTCAAAAGTTTTTAGATGTTAAATTTAATAATAACGATATAACTTATTAGAAAAGAGGGAAAAAATGGAACTAAATAAAATAAGAAACTTTTCTATAATCGCACATATTGATCATGGAAAAAGTACACTTGCTGATAGAATTTTAGAAATATGTGGAAGTGTTTCTAAAAGAGAAATGAAAGAACAAATATTAGATTCAATGGATTTAGAAAGAGAAAGAGGTATAACTATAAAACTAAATGCAGTTGAACTTAAATATAAAGGTTACACTTTGCATTTAATTGATACTCCTGGACACGTTGACTTTTCATATGAAGTAAGTAGAAGTCTTGCTGCTTGTGAAGGCGCAATTTTAGTCGTAGATGCAACTCAAGGAATAGAAGCACAAACTCTTGCTAATTTATATTTAGCAATGGAAAATAATTTAACTATAATTCCAGTAATAAATAAAATAGACCTACCTAATGCAGAAGTAGAAAAAACAAAAGAAGAAATAATAAATACATTAGGTTTTAAAGAAGAAGAAATACTTCTTTGTAGTGCTAAAACAGGTGATGGTGTTAAAGAAATACTAGATGAAATTATAAATAAAGTACCTAGTCCTAAAAGTGAAAGTAATGAATTAAGAGCTTTAATATTTGATAGTTATTTTGATAGTTATAAAGGTGTTGTTATATTAGTAAGAGTAATGGATGGATGTATAAAAATAAAAGACAAAATAAAAATGGTTTCTACTAATAGTATATATGAAGTAACTTCTTTAGGAAAAACAACACCAAAAGATAGTAAAAGAGAAATTCTTACTAGTGGAGAAGTAGGTTATATTATAGCAAACATAAAAAGCATAACAGATGTAAGAGTAGGAGACACTATTATACACGAAGGAAGTAATGTAAGTCCTTTAAAAGGCTACAAACCTATGAAACCTATGGTTTATAGTGGATTATTTCCAATAGATAGTAGTAAATATGAATCTTTAAAAGAAGCTTTAATGAAACTTAAACTAAATGATGCATCTTTAGAATTTGAACCTGAAAAAAGTGATGCCTTAGGTTTTGGATTTAGATGTGGTTTTTTAGGACTTTTACATATGGACATAATAGAAGAAAGAATAGAAAGAGAATTTAATATTGAACTTATTTTAACAAGCCCAAGTGTTATATATGAAGTTGAACTTACTAATAAAGAAATAGTATATATAGATAGTCCTAGTAAAATGCCAGATGCAAATAAAATAAAAACAATAAAAGAACCATTTGTAAAAGCCAATATATTTGTACCTAATGAATATGTAGGAAGTGTAATGGAATTATGTCAAAACAAAAGAGGGGTATATGTTAATGTACTTTATATAGATCCAAAAAGAGTAAACGTAATATATGAAATGCCTTTAAGTGAAATAGTATATGATTTTTTTGATAAACTTAAAAGCTTTACTAAAGGTTATGCATCTTTAGATTACGAGTTTATCGGAAATAGAGAAAGTAAATTAGTAAAACTTGATATATTAATAAATGGAGAAATTGTAGATGCATTAAGTATAGTTGTACATAAAAATGATGCTTACAATAGGGGTAAAATAATAGTAGAAAACTTAAAGAAAATAATACCTAGACAACTATTTATTGTACCTATACAAGCAAGTATAGGAAGTAAAGTAATTGCAAGAGAAACAATAAGTGCGATGAAGAAAAATGTACTTGCTAAATGTTATGGAGGAGATGTATCAAGAAAAAGAAAACTTCTAGAAAAACAAAAAGAAGGAAAAAAACGTATGAAACAAGTTGGTAGTGTAGAAATACCACAAGAAGCATTTTTGAAAGTTTTAAGTGTAGATAAAGAAGAATAAATAGACATAAAAAAGTACAAAAATAATAGACAAACTTATTAAATTGTGATATATTATAGATACATAAGTGATTAAGTTGTGCAAAATTGCATATACTAATAATGTCTTATGTATTAAAAAAGCGGTGATTCCGGCCATAACAGGAACTTAAAAAAGCGGTGATTCCGACCACAACAGGAACTTAAAAAAGCGGTGATTCCGACCACAACAGGAACTTAAAAAAGAAAACTAGAGAGCACAACTCTAGTTTTATTTCATAAACTTTTATAAAATAAAAAATAAAAAAATTCTTGATAAAAATAAGTTATTATTGTAATATTATATATAGAGTAAAAGGGAGTGTAAGTATGCCATTAACATTTTCAAGTTATATTGGTAAATTCTTATATATATGGGGATTTTTCATATTAATATCGTTAATATTTTCTTTTTTGTTTGTGTTTTTAGGTGATAATATATTTAGAGAATTTAAACAAAAAGAAAATGTAAATTATATTCCTTTTTATAACTTATTAATACTTTTAGATATAGTAAAAATGCCTAGAATTTATTTTGTATTATTATTTCTTCCTATATTAAATATTATATGTATTTGTATGATTATGTATAGACTTAGTATTGTTTATAGAACAAGTCGTGCCTTTTCAATTGGACTTATATTATTACCAGTAATATTTGTACCAATACTTAATTTTAAAGATTTATTTAAAAAGGAAGAAAAAGTTATTGAAGAAGAAAATAATAGAGATATTATATTACTTACTCAAGAAGAACTTGATAAATTAAATAGCAATAATGAAGAAATACCTAAAGTTGATAGTGTATTCAAATTACCTAAATTAGAAGTAGAAGATATACCTGTATTTAAAGCAAATCAAAATAATATAATAGATATTAAGAAACAAAGTGTTGTTCAAAATGAAGAAAGTAATAAATATATGATAGATCCTTATACAGGACAATTAATAGAAATAGTTGAATTATAGATATTGTTTCAATCATATAAAAAATACTATAAAATAAAAAAGTGTGGTAGAATAATAAATAAGAAGAGATGTCTTTTTAAAAAAATATGAGTTATGCCTAAAGCTATGTAGGTATCTTTCAGCCTATTGGTTTCGAGTACCTAATCTAGAGGATAAGGTACTCTTAGTTTTTTCTAACCCACTGAATGTTTCAAAGACTAATCTGTTAATATAAGAAATTCTAAACTCACAGTAAATGAACAAAAGACAGTTGACTAAAGACAAAAATAAGTATAAAATGAAAATATAAGAAAAATATAAGGAGAGAGATAGATATGAAGTTAACTAAAGAATTTGTACAATATATTGCAC
>CANRKW010000055.1 GCA_947631345.1 uncultured Bacilli bacterium
TAATACTGTATTTATATTATTATATTCGTCAAAATCAATATATGTTAGTTTTTCATTATACCTAAAGTTTTTACTTTTTCCTTCTAATAATTCAAATATTTTTGCTTTATTATCTCCATTCATTTTATTTATTAAGTCTTGTATAAGAACATTACCTGATGTATTTACCCAGTATGGACGCAGTTTGGCGGATTCAGCATAATTAACTATGCTCCACGGATTATATATTGAAGTACCACTAAAATTATAACCATCATAATAATCTTTCACTTCTTTTGTTAGTTCTAAATTATAATATTCCAAAAATTCTTTTGTTTCACTTTCAGTAAAGCCAAATGTTTCTGTATATTTATTATCTAACATTGTATATACTTTTACATTGTTTACATCACTAAGTAAACTTTCTTTACTTACTCTAAGTACCCCAGTAAATACAACTAATTTTATTTTATTATTATCTTTTAATGTACTTAAAAATCCTCTTATTAAATCTATTACTTCGTCGTAATAGCCATTTAAGTATCCTTCTTGTATTGGTACATCATATTCGTCTATTAATATTACAACTTGTTTCTTATAATACCTTTCTAACCAGTCTATTAAATATTTTAAACTCATTTTATAATCATTAGTTGTTCCAGTAGCCTTTATTACTTTATCAAATCTTACTTTTTCAAAATCTTTTAATACGTTATATATATAATCTTTACTACTATATAAATCTTGAATTAATGACACAAAATCCCCATAAAATTCTTTATATTTTTTCTCTTTTAAACCTTTAAAGTTTAAATTAATTACTGGGTATTTTCCCATTTCTTTAAAGTATTCACTTTTTTCTATATATAAACCTTTAAATAGTTTTTTATTTTCTTTATTATTTTCTACATTAAAGAAATAATCTAATGTAGAAATAAGTGAAGACTTACCAAATCTTCTGGGACGCGGAAATAATACTACATAAGCTTTCCTTTCTAATAATTCTTCTATTGTTTTTGTTTTATCTACATAATAAAAATCATTTGTTATTATTTCTTTAAAATCATTGTTTCCTATTGGTAATTGTTTCATATGGCACCTCTCCTTTCTTTTATAAGTATATTTTACCAAATTTCTAATAATTAATCACTATTTAATTTATGAAAAGTTGTTATATCCAAAAGAGTATACTTTGTATAGTATCTAAAACATTAAATCTTTCTGCATATTCAAGAAGTAATGGAATATTTCTTTCATTTTTATCCTTTAAATATTCTTTTAAAGCATATTTTATTGTTTCTATATCTTGATTATCTTTATCTTTTAACAAATCACATATACATCTTTCAGCATTATAACATCTTATAAGTTGTCCTTGAGGACTTTTAATTTCTATTATACCTATATCAAATAATTCTTTTTTTACAAAATGAAGTTTTACTTTCTTTATTTTCCTTAAACTACCATTATATCCCCTTTCAACTGTTATATGGTATTCACTTGGTACTGATTCACATAAATTTAAAAAGTATAAAGATGTTTCATATGAAAAAACTGCATTGTTTCCATAAATTAAATTAAAATATTCATCACCCCAAGTAAAAGGTAAAACATATAAACCTTTTTTTACTCTTTCTAATTTTTTATTTTTAACTAATCTTGTTAAAAATACCGTATTTATATTTTTACTTACTACTTCTTTAGTAGTGATAATTCCATTATTTATTTTAGCTAAATTTAATATAATATCTTCTTTCATTTCCTTTTTGTTCCTTTCTACATACAACTATATCATATCTGTATGTTAAAAAGAACACTTTTGTTAAATAATAATTAATGTTATAATCTGTTAATGATACTATAAGAATGTACAAAAAGTGGATTATAAAAATGTACAAAATCGGGATAAATTCATAAAATTATACTCTTTTATATATTTTTTTGATGTGTTATACTAATTATATCTAAAAACTGGAGGTATTACATATGTTAATAGAAAAAATCAAAAATGAACTAATTGAACAAAAAAAGTCAAAATTCAAAGGAAATATATATCATTATTCACAAGTTAATTTTGCATATCATTCTAATAAAATAGAAGGTGGGCATTTAACAGAAGATGAAACTGAAGAAATATTTGAAACTAATTCTTTTATTCCTAAAAGTGATGACTCAATTAAATTAGATGATTTAATTGAAATGAAAAATCACTTTAGATTATTTGATTATTGTTTAAGTATTATTGATGAAGAATTAACTAAAGATATAATAATTAAAATGAATGTTATTTTAAAAAGAAATACTAGTGATGAAGAAAATCCTAGATATAATGTAGTGGTTTTAAAGTTGTTCCAAATAAAATTGGATTAATTAATGTAATAAATACTACACCTCCTAAAGATGTTACAAAAGAATTAGATAAATTATTAGAAAAATACAAAAATATAGAAAAAGTTACAATAGAAGATATTATTGATTTTCATTATAATTTTGAGTGTATTCATCCTTTTGGTGATGGCAATGGAAGAGTTGGTAGAATGATTATGTTTAAGGAATGTTTAAAAAATAATATAATGCCTTTTATTGTACTTGATAATGATAAACCTTATTATATGAGAGGGTTAAAGAAATATAAAGAAGATAAGATGTTTTTAATAGATACAATTAAACACGAACAAGATTTATATGAAAGTGCTATAAAAGATATGTTAGATTTTAATTTAAATGATAAATAAAATACTCTCACTAATTATGGTGAGAGTTATAATATTACCATTTATATTCTTAATAATAATTTAAATGAATATAAAACTTTAAATCAAAAATAGTGTACTATTTCATATATTATAATTATCTTATTCAACTTTTAACAATACATTTGTTTTTAATACCATTTGAGAAAAACGATTTTCTAAATCATCTAAATCAATTAAATCAAGTCTTTTTCTTTTATTCCTTTAACTGCAATATCTATATCTGAATTTTCATTAAATTTTCCATTTGCAATTGAACCAAATATGAATACTTCATTAGCTCCATTTTCTTTTAATATTTTTGTTGCTTTTTTTATATCTTCTTTATAAGAATTTGGTAAATTATTTAATTTTTCTTCCATTTTATTAATCCTTTTACTTTTCTATTCTGTTCTAAGTGCTACTACTGGATCTTTTTTACTTGCAATTTTAGATGGTATTAAACCTGCTATAAATGTTAGTAGTACTGATATAATAATTAATACCAATGCTCCTACTAAAGGAAGTTTTGATAAACCACTTATGTTTGTTATATTTTTTATTACTATATTTATAGGTATGTTTAATATTAAAGTTACTACTATACCTAAAATTCCCGCAAATAAACCTTCAATTAAAGTCTCAGCATTAAATACACGAGATACATCCTTTTTTCTTGCTCCAATTGCCCTTAAAATACCTATTTCTTTTGTTCTTTCTATTACTGATATATAAGTAATAATAGCTATCATTATACTTGAAACTATTAAAGATATACTTACAAAAGCTATTAAAATATAACTTATTGCATTTATAATAGTTGTAACAGAACTCATCATTACACCTACTATATCATTATATAGTAATTTATCTTTTTCTTCTTTTCCTTCATTAAATTTATCTATTATATTTACTATTTCATCTTTAGATTCAAAGTCTTTTGGATATAATAGTATTGTATATGGATCTTCTAAATCAACAATTCCCAATTTTTGAATATTTGATTCATAAGTACTTCCCATATTAGTTGTATATTCTTTTATTACATTTGCAAGTTCTACTTCAGATAAACTTCTTAAATATGCTTGTTGTTCTAAAGGTAAACTATTTATATCGAAATTACTATTACTATTAAATTCTAAACCAGTAAACACATTTATATTTGGATTTTCTTTTTGTTCTTTAGCAATTTGTGATTCATTTATTTTATTTACTACATAATTTGTTAAGTCTTTAGTATAACCTATTACCCCAGTTGTTGTTAATGATGAGTCTTCACTTATTTTAAGTATACCTACTACTTCTATATCAATTGAGTTATTTAGTAAGTTTTTCATAAAATCAGTGTTATTTCTATTATCAACCCACATATTACCATTTTTAGTGTAATAATCTGTATTTATTACTAATTTATATTTAAGACCTATTATTTCATCATAATTATATGTATATGTATCTTTTTTATCTATTTGTTCTCCACTCATTATTTTATTTAGTATACTTTTTAATTCATCTTGATCTAAAAGTCCTAATGAATATAAGGCATAATCACTTACTTCATTATTTTTATCCATTACAAGCACTACTTCATTATAATTTTCTGGCATTTTACCACTTACTAATTCATAACTATTATTTAGCATTTCTTCATCAGTAGGTAGTTCTGTAAAACTATTTACTTCATTCATACTTGAAACACTTACAGTTTCCATCATATCACTTTGAAGACCAATATTATCAAATACTGTACTTGGATTTACTTGTACTATTTTTTCTTCATAGTCACTTTTGTATAAATTAAGGTTTAAGTTATATGTATATCTTATATCACTTACATATTTATCTATATCACTATTATTTTCTATATATTCTTTAAAACCTTTTAAGTCATTTACTGTTCTACTTCCAGCTACAGAAGAAATCATATCTGTCATTATATTATTTGAATATACTTTACCATCTTTATTGCTTTCTCTTTTTCTTTCTTCCATTAAAGATTGCATAAGAGTTGTTTGATCCATTGAGTTTTTTTCTAGTGTTAATGGATAAAGTGATAAAGTGTCTTCTTCTACTTTATTTATATAGCTATTAAGTCCGTGTGATAAGGAAAGTATTAAAGCTATACCGATTATTCCAATTGATCCTGCAAAAGCTGTCAAAATTGTTCTTCCTTTTTTAGTCATTAAGTTATTTAAAGATAAAGAAAGAGCTGTTTTTAAATTCATAGAAGTTTTCTTACTTTTTTGTTTTTCTTTTTCTAAAGTTTCTTTTGTATTTATTTTTCCATCATATGAGTTAGTATCATCTATTACTTCTCCATCTTTTAGTTTTATTATTCTAGTGGAATACTTTTCAGCAAGTTCTGGGTTATGTGTTACCATTATTACTAGTTTATCTTTTGCTACATTTTTTAATAAATCCATTATTTGTGTACTTGTTTCAGAATCTAATGCTCCAGTTGGTTCATCTGCAAGAAGTATATCTGGGTCGTTTATAAGAGCACGGGCTATTGCGACTCTTTGCATTTGTCCACCTGATAATTGGTTAGGTAATTTATTAATATGGTCAGTTAAACCTACACTTTTTAATACTTCTGTTGCTCTTTTCTTTCTTTCATTTTTAGATACACCTGATAAAGTAAGTGCAAGTTCCACATTTTGTAGTACTGTTTGATGTGATATCAAATTATAACTTTGGAAAACAAAACCAACCCTGTGATTACGATAAGCATCCCAGTCATTATCATTATACTTTTTTGTACTAACTTCATTTATAATAAGATCTCCCTTATCATATCTATCTAAACCACCTATAATATTAAGTAAAGTTGTTTTTCCACTTCCACTTGGACCCAATATAGAAGCAAATTCGCTTTTCCTAAAATTTATACTTACATTATTAAGTGCTTTTTGTTTAAATCCATCTGTTTCATATATTTTAGTTATTTTTCTTATTTCTAACATATTTTCACTCCTTTATATTTATATTCAGCATTTATCTATTATATGTCCACCTAATGATTTACTATTAACCACTTTAAGTAATACTTTAATAGAATTTATAATCATTACTTTATCTTCAAAACTAACATTTTTATATGTATTTAATATATTTTTAGCATCTTTTATTTTTAAATCTTTTAATTCTTCTAATTTCTTATGATTAGTAGATATTATTTTATATACTATATCTAATATTTTCTTTCTTTCTAATTGATTTTTACTTTTTAACCAATCTTTTATTCTGTCATTAATGAATTTACTACCATTTGTAAGTTCATTTAACCTTTCAAAATGATCTACATCAATTACCCACGAATAAACATCGTGCTCCATTATACCTTTTTCTATACTTTTTACTATTATGAATTTTTCTTTATGTTCAAGTAATAAACCTACTATTGAATTTTGAGGTATAAATGATATTATTCTATTTACTGTATTTTTGTAATTTAATGTGTTTGTTATTTCTTCTTTAAATCCTGGACCATCATCATTATATATATTTATTATTTTTTTATTTACTCTTTTTTTAGCAAAACAACTTGCATATATAGCGAGGTTTCCTCCTTTAGAATGCCCGCCTACTCTTATTTTCTTTAAAGGAAAGTACGTACTAGTTTGTTCTAAGTAATTTTTTGCAGATATTTGAGAAGATAAATGACTTAAAAAAGCCATGTTGAAGTCTTCTTTCCAACCTACTATTGTGTTATCTGTTCCTCTATAAGAAATATATATAGTATTATCTGGAAGTATCAATGTAACTGCACTAAATTGTTCTTCTTTATCAAGTTCTATTTTATTAATAAAGTTACATACTTTTATATCTTTAAATCTTAAACTTATAGACATTAATCTAAATAATTCTAAATCTTCTTTCCATAGAAATTCTATTTTTCTTTTATCTAATTTGTTTAGTCTTTTATATAGTAACTCTACCTTAACTATTTCGTTCTTTTTTATTAAATTATCTAATGGAAAATATGAAAACCTATTAAGTATTAAACTATCAACCTCATTAAATTTGGATGTTTTAAAATTAATATCCCCTCTCCATTTAATATAATCAATAACATTTGCCATTGTTACTCCTTTATAACACATTAATAGTGTACCAAATTTTTATATAAAAGTCACTAAAAATCTGATATAATGTTAAGCATTTTATACTAAATTTTGAATAAGTGAAAAATTTGGTATAAATTGATTGTACCTAATTTCT
>CANRKW010000056.1 GCA_947631345.1 uncultured Bacilli bacterium
CACCAGTATCAGGAAAACTCATAGTAAGAGTATAATGAATAGTTGTCACAGTTTTACTAGCTGGAAAAGTCTTTTCAACAAGTACCATTTCATGAGTAGGAAGACTATCACTTTCAGCATCATACAATACTTCTAAATCATCTTGAGCTCCACTATCAGAAGTTTCACTTTTTACACTAAATTTAAGTCCAGGCATAGTATTTGTATATGATATTTTAACTAATACTGTTAAATCAACATCAGATGGAGCTACTGATATACTAAATGTTTTATCTTGAGTCCAATTTGGTTCAATTTTTTCCTCAGTTGTAAAATTAGCACCACCATCAAATGTTACACCACCTACTGTAGCAGTTGTAACACTTACACTTCCAGGAGTACCACTCATTGTTGTACTAAAATAAGCAAATGTTACGCCAATAGCAGTAGATAAAACAGTCCCTATGGCTAGTACACTTAATATTATTTCATGTCTTTTACTTTTCATATAGTCACTTCCTTATACATTAGGATCACCTTTAGCAACAATTTGTCCTTGAAAAGATTTACCCTGTAATTCATTTTGATTTTGTCCATTATCTAAAAATTTAACAGTTAATGTATATCTATGAGTCACGCCGGTATTAATAGTACCAGTTCCAATACTAGTGCTAGCAGTAGGTATTCTAGTAGGAGTAGCAACAGTTACAACTGAGTTAGTATTACTTAAAGGAACATTTTGATTTCCTTTATAACTAGTAGCACTTAATGTATAAACAAAATTGTCACTATCGACTTCATTTTTAATAATATTCCAAAATAATGTGTAGTTTCCAAAAGTGTTTTCAGTAGGACTAGTGTTAACAATAGTAAACACCAAATTATCACTAAATCCAGGTAAAATAGCACTATCATTTATTTCATTTTTAGCTTCAAAAACAGCAAATACTTCTGCAGTCTTTAAATTAACTTCTCCACCTTCTTCATTACCAATAATACTTGCAGCAAAAAATGCATATGTACTTCCAACACTAACAAGAATAAATGAAAGTACAGAAACAATTGCATATATATAAGTTTTAACCTTTTCTTTTTTATCCATTTTTCTTCACCATATCTTACACTAAAACTATAATACCATTTTTAAAACAAAAAAACAATAACTTACAATAATTTTTTTGAAAAAGAAAAAGTTAGATCTTACAATCATCTAACTTTATTCTATATAGTAATTAAATACGTTTATTAGTCTTTTATTATGCTTCTGGTTGTGTTGGTTTAGTTCCAGTACCTTCTGGGTGTTCATTTGTATAATAAAGTGTAGTTCCATCAATACCACAAGATACAGTAGCTGTTAAATTCTTTTCCATATCATCCTTTTGATCTGCATATGTTTCAGGGAAAGATATTTCATATGTAAATGTTCTTGTTGTACCAGTTCCTGTTATAGTGCCACTTGCTAATTTCATAGTACTTGAACTAGATGCTATACTAGTTTCAGTTGCATACTCAGCATTTACTTCACTACTTGTACCAGTTCCAGCAGTAACTTTTAGTTTAAATGCATCAGCACTGGCCTCATTAGTAGTTACGTTTAAGTTACAAGTGTATTTAATATCAATATCAGTATCACCAGAAGTTACAGTAACAGTTTTTGCTCCACTTGACCATCCTGGGAAAACTTTATTATTTCCACCTACTGTAGCATCTGCTGTACTAATTCCTTCAGCTTCAAATTCAACAGTACCAACTCTAGCAGTAGTAGCACTTACATCAGCTGGATCTCCAGTCATTGTAGTTGTGAAGTATGCAAATGTAGCACCAATTATAGCGACTAATAAAGTAGCAACTCCTATTACTGATAGGAATATTGTTTGCCCTCTATTATCTCCCATTGTTTTCTTTTACCTCCTTTACTATAACAATAATACCAATGTTTAATTCTAAAATCAAGAAAAAATGTAAAATTTGTGAAAAAATTTACAAACGTAATTATTTTTCACCCATTTTATAGTAAAACTGGTACTACTAGTACCGGTTCAAAATAAAATACAAAGCAAATTAAAAAAAGAAGACTTATTTAATATCTTCTTATTTAGTAACTATTTGTATTTTAGTATAGAATAACTTATTTTTATCTACATAAGCTCCTTCTTTAGGTTTTTTATATTCATAATTTATAACATAATTTTGTTTTTCCCCAGGTTCTATACTCATCCCCATAGCTATAGGAAAACCATCTTCATTTGTATATGTTACTCTTCCATCATTTATATCTATTAAAACTTGTCCATCTTTACTTATACCATAATATAATCTATTATCATAACTATATTCATTAATCATATCCATCCATTTTATATCATAATTAATAGTTTCATTAGTATTATTTACTAAAGTAAAATGTTTTTCCCCTTTCCATCCAGGTTTAACATATAAATTATTTCTAACATCATTATCTAAAAATGTTAAATTATATTTATTATTTGATATAACACTTATATCCCCATTTTTAGCCTCATCCTCATCTATATTTGGATTTATCTTATTAGTTATACTACCATTATTTAAAATGTTGGCATTTGCTATTCCATCCCCATTTAAATCTATATTTAAGTCTGCTACATTATCATTATCGATATCTATATTTATTTCAGGAAAGTTATCTTTATTTGTATCACAATTTATATCACATACACCATCTTTATTTATATCTATATTAAGTAAATTTTTATCTGCTATTTTATCATTATCTGTATCTATATTTATATCAGCTATTAAATCATTATTTACATCTAAATTAATATCAGCTACATTATCTTTATTTGTATCACAATTTATATCACATATATAATCATTATTTGTATCCACATTTAATTCAGCAATTTTATCTCCATTTTTATCTATATTTATATCTGCATATGTATCTTTATCAATATCTATGTTTATGTCTCTTATACCATCTCCATCTAAATCTATATTAGTATCAGGCATACCATTTTTTAAATAGTCACAATTTAAATCACATACACCATCCCCATCTATATCTTGATTCATTAAATTTTTATCAGCTATACCATCATTATCAGTATCTTGATTATATAAAAGTCCATCACTTACTTCTCCATAAGTTATATTTAAGTTAGGTATTTTATCATTATCAGTGTCTATATTAACATCAGCAATATTATCTTTATTTGTATCTATATTTAAATTAGCTGTTCTATTTCCTAAAGTATCACAATCTATATCACATATTCCATCGTTATTTAAATCTTTATTTATAATAGTACTTGCATCTCCTACAAAATCTAAGTTAATTTCAGGGTAACCATCTTTATTTATATCACAATTTACGTCACATATACCATCATTATTTATATCTCTATTTATAAGATTAACATCCGCTGTTTTATCTCCATTTGTATCTATATTAAAAAATGCAACCATTATATCTAAATAACCTATGTTATAATCTGGTATTTTATCTTTATTTGTATCACAATTTACATCACACTTTTTATCTCCATCAGTATCTACATTAAGGTCTGGCCATCCATCTTCATTTGTATCTATATTTAATGGATTATTATAAAGTACAATATAATTTAATACTATATAAGTTGTAATAGCCACGACTGATATAAAAAGTAATAAAAGAATTATAGTTAGAATATTCATTTTAATATTAGATTTCTTTTCTTTAACTTTTTTTCCATTTTTTTTCACAAAAACCATCTCCTATTATCTATTAATAGAATAACACAATATATATATAAAATCAAAAGAAAATAAAGGTATTTAGTAAAGATTTGTAAAATACGTAAATTATGAAAATTAATATTTTAAAAGCATATTTTGCATAAAAACTGCAAAAAATAAGAATAAATTATTTAAAAACATTGCTTTTGTATAAAAATAAGCATATACTATTAATAGAAAAAGAGGAGGATTATTTTATGATTTTAGAATTTAGTATTGCAAATTTTTTATCATTTAAGGATAAAGTTACTTTTAGTATGCTTGCTAATACTACAAATGGATTAGAGAATAATTATGTTATTTATAATGACAGAAGAGTATTAAAAACAAGTGCGATTTACGGCGCTAATGCTTCTGGAAAAACTAATTTATTTAAGATACTAGATATTGTAGTATCAATGTTAAAGAATTCAAATATTATTAATATTAATGAAAAATTACCTATAATACCTTTTAAATTTGACAAAAATTCTATTAATAAACCAAGTGAGTTTGAAATTAAATTTATTGTTGATGATATAAGATATGTTTATGGATTTATAGCTGATTCAAATAAAATTTATGAAGAATATTTATATTATTATCCAAATGGAAGAGAAACAAAAATTTTTGATAGAACTAATACTAATGATTATTCTTTTCCTCAAAAGGATGAAAAAATATTATATGATATATCTTCTAAAAATGCTCAAAATAAATTTTTTATTGCTACTGCAACAAATTGGAATTATGAAAAAACAAAAGTGCCATATAAATTTTTAAGTTCAAATATTAATATTTTTAATAATTTAAGTAGTCTTAGAGATTTAGCTTTAAGAGAATATTTAAAAAATGATAAAGAGTTAAAAAAATTTACATTAGATTTTTTAAAGAAAACAGATTTTAATATAGAAGACTATAAAGTAATAGAAACAGATATTCCTGAAGATGTTTTAACAGCAATACCGAATTTTATTAAAATAAGGGAAAAATCAAAAGTATTTACTGCATTATTTAAACATAAGAATTCTGATGTTTTTTTATCATATGAAGAAGAATCAATGGGAACTCAAGTTATTTTTTGTTTTATTCCATTTATTATGGAAGCATTAAATAATAAAAGAGTTGTAGTAGTAGATGAATTAGATAAAAGTTTACATCCTTATTTAGTTGAAATGATAGTTCAAATGTTTAATAATCCTGATATTAATAAAAATGATGCACAATTGATATTTAATACTCACGATACTAATTTATTAAAGCAAAACGATTTAAGAAGAGATCAAATATGGTTTACTGAAAAGGATGATAAAACAGGAATAAGTGATGTATATCCTTTAAGTGATTTTTCAGTAAGAAAAACTGAAAATGTTGAAAGAGGATATATGCTAGGTAGATATGGAGCTGTTCCTTTTATCAAAAATGATTTTAATTTATGGGAAGAAAAGTAGAACATAATAGAATAATTAGTAACGAAAGAGTAAGAAAAGTAAGAAAGCAAAAGAATAAAATATTAATAGCTTCAGAAGGAAAAAATAAAACGGAAAAGACATATTTTAGCAATTTTGAGGATGGTAAAAAATCGTATAATATTACATATGCTAAAGGAAATAATACTGATCCGTTAAAGTTAGTAAAGATGTTAATTAAGGAAATAGGAGAATTAAAATTAGACTTGCAAGATAATGATGTAGCATATTGTATTTTTGATACAGACGTTAATCCAAATAAAAATAAGATAATTGAGGAAGCAATTGAGTTAGCAAAGAAAAATGATATAAAAATTATTACATCATCGCCCTGCATTGAACTATGGTTTTTACTACATTATGAATATACAACAGCAAATATGGATAACGAAGAAGTAATTAAAAGGTTAAAAAAGTATTATCCAAAATATGAAAAGAACGTTAATATTTATCCTGATATTATTGAAAAAATAGATATAGCAATTAATCGTGCAAAAAAATTAGAAAAGTATCAAATTGATAACAATAAAAGAATAGGAACAGTTGAAGCAAATCCTAATACAGAAGTATATAAAATTGTTGAATATTTAATAAAAAACTCCTTTAACGAATAATAAACAATTCTCATTAATAAAATGTTATATATTCCAAATTTATATAACAGGTACGCAGTAATTTAAAATTGCTTATTTTGTGATAAAATAAGGCTTTGCAACTGTTTTTTTATGTTCAACTGTCAAAAAAATAATTCAAAATATAATGGACATAGTCTATAGAATTTGATATAGTTATATCGACTAGTACTTATGAAGCCTTATGTTATTTTAGTCCCTAGTTATTAGTAATTAGGTTTTTTAATGACTTTATAAAATATAAAAAGTTAGTGTTTTAGACTAACTTTACGTATTTAATAAACTAATTTAATTACTATATATTTTTTTATAAAGTTCCTGGTTGATCTTTAGTACCAGTTTTATTAGAATCATTATAATAAATTGTATCTCCAGCAAGAGCACAACTTACAGTTGCAAGTAATGTTTTATCTTGAAGATTATTTTGGTCATCATTATTTTCAGGAAATTCAACGTCATAATTGAATTTTAATGTTACGCCTTCTTCATTTTCATTAGCTTTAAGAGTACCAGTAGCAAGTGTAACAGTTTCAGAACCATCAATTGAAGTTGATATAATATGACCAGCACCAGATGCAGTTGTATCCAAAGTTAATGTTCCGGCACTTTGTTCATTTGTAATTCCAGTAGTATTAGCTGTAACCTTTAAGCCTTCTAAACCATTTGAAGTTGCAACTAGACTACAAGTAAATGAAACATCATAGTCAGATTTTTCTAAAGTGACACTTACTTCTTTATCTCCAGATTTCCAGCCTGGCAAAATATTTTCACCAGTTAATGAAGCAGCAGTGTATTTTACTGAACCTAAATGTGCAGAACCAACATTAACATTACCATCCGTTTTACTACTAATTGTAGTTGAGAAGTATGCAAATGTAGCACCAATTATAGCAACCAATAATGTTGCAACGCCTATTACTGATAAGAATATAGTTTGTCCTCTATTATCTCCCATTGTTCTTTTACCTCCTTTACTATACTAATAATACCCCCCCCGGGTGTCATTTTGTCAAGAAGTATTTTA
>CANRKW010000057.1 GCA_947631345.1 uncultured Bacilli bacterium
TATTTTTCATCGCATTGTACAATTCCTTTTAATTTTTCTTTTTTATATTCTTTAAGTGTAGAAATTATTTTTATTCTAATATTGTAAGTATCTCTTTCACTAAGTCCCACTATTTCAGCTGTTTCGGAAAGAGTATTATAATTTATTAGGCATAACATAAAATTTAAAAATTGATTATAGCTTAATCTAATATTAGATGTTATGGTATTAGTTGAAATAGAAAAAAATTTATTACAGTTTTTACATTTGTATCTTTGTGTTTTATTTTTAAATCCATTTTTTACAATATAGTCACTATTACATTTTGGACATTTTATTTTTTTGTTTTTAACTTGATACTTTAAATTAGTGCTTTTGGCATTTTCAGAATCTACTAAAATTTTTTCTATTAATTCTTTAATAATCTTTAATTCATCTGGTAGTAAATTTTTTAAGTTATCATAATTACTCATAAACAAAAATAGTATATGTGAGCTTATTTAATAGAATCAATATTGTTAGATATGAATCTAAATAAGCTCGCATATACCACTTTCTGATTCTATTATAATTCATATCTAACGAGTTAATTATATCACACCTGGTTATATTTGAAAATATCCATCAGCACTTTTGTTCATAAGAGATAAATTATTTTAATCGAAATGGAAAATCAACTTAACTATTAGTTGTAAAAAATTAATTTTAAAGTTGTTAATCTTAAAATTAATTAATTTAGCTCAAAAGTTGTGTAATAATTTTTCTGTTATTGTTATTCTTTAATTGCAACAAAGAAAAACGGTTGCAGTAATTATATATCAAATCAATATGACTTGATATAAGAAAGGAGGGTAAACACAATGAAAAAAGTTTTGAGTGCTGTAGGTGCTGCTTTTCTTTCAACATTTGTACTTATTGGAAGTTTAATGGCATCAACATATACAAGTACTTTAGAACTTGCATCAGGACATACACTAACTGGAGCAGTTAGATACTATACTGCTGGTATAAATGGTATTGGTATGTATGCCAGAAAGTTAACACCAGTTTCAGGTGGAAATTCAGTTACATTATTTGTAGAATTATATGAAACAACTGGTATTGTAGATTATAAAATTGCTGATACCAATATGACTTGGACTTTAAGTGAAATTAACCAAGCCAAAACTCATAGTTTTGGATATATGGACCAAGGCAACAGATATTATAGATTTTTAACTGAATATAATGGTGTTGGAACTGGTGGAATAGAAGCTGATCCGGTTGTAATGACTTCTGTTGACTAGATATTAAGGCTGGCATAGCCAGCCTATATTTATTGGAGGTATAAATGATAAAATTAGTTAATTGTAATAAAACTTATATAAAAAATAATAATAAAATTGAAGTATTAAAAGATGTTAATTATAATTTTAATATGGGTAAATTTTATGTAATAATGGGTAAAAGTGGAAGTGGAAAAAGCACACTACTTAATTTAATGGCTGGACTATTAAAACCTGATAATGGTAGTATTATTATAAATAATAAAGATATTTGTAAAATGAATAATAGTGATATATCTAAAGTAAGAAATACTGAAATAGGTTTAGTATATCAGTCATTTTTACTAAATAACGAAATGACTTCAAAAGAAAATGTAAAATTACCTACATATATAAATAAAAACATTAAAAAAAGTGAAGTTAATAAAAGAGTAGAAGAACTATTAAAAAGTTTAAATCTTGAAAATAGAATAAATCATTACCCTAAAGAATTATCAGGTGGAGAACAACAAAGAGTAGCAATTGCAAGAGCCTTAATTAATAATCCAAGTGTAATTTTAGCAGACGAACCAACAGGAAACTTAGATAAAACAAATGAAATACAAATATTTGAAATATTTAAAGAACTATCAAAAAATAAAAAATGTGTAATAGTAGTAAGTCATAATGAAGAAATAAAAAAATATGCAGATGTTGTTTTATATTTAAAAGATGGTGGTTTATATGAAAAATAAAAGTAATTATTTAATTTTTCTAATACTTTTAATATTAAATTTAATAATAATTTTAGGTTTTTCATATTATGATTCAATAAGAGAAATGTGGGTAACTATGACTCAAAAAGACTATAAGTTTAGGACATATCTTTTATATGTGGAAAATCAAGATGATGCAGATAAAATAATAGAAGAAATAAAAACACACGATGGAGTAGAAGATGTATATAAATCTAGTGAAAAACAAGCATATGCAGATATAAATATAAATGATAAAAAGGGACAAATTGGTTTATATGGAACTGTAGCGAATACACATAAAATAATATATGGAAAAGATTTAGAAAATGATTATGATTTAATATGCCCGGTTGATTTATATATTTATGGTTTAGATTATGATAAAAGTAAAACTTTAAATTTAAAAGATAAGATAAATAGTAAAATCACACTAAATTATGTAGGTAAAGGTGAAGAAGAATTTAATTTAGTAGGTTTATTTGATAGAAGTTATGATTATTCTGAAGCAAATGACTGTTTTACCACACATAATACTATTGGT
Source organism: uncultured Bacilli bacterium (assembly GCA_947631345.1). The sequence continues at coordinate 2,523 of CANRKW010000057.1, forward strand.
TCATTAAATCAAAAATATAAAGAAGAAGTTATAATATTAGGTCAAGTTGCCGAAAGTGGAGACAACATATTTGTATTATTATCTAAAGGAACAGATCCAAGCTTTTTATCAAATATTGAAGGCGTTTATAATAGTGATGTAGTAGCCCGTGTAAACACAACATTAGGTGACAGAGTAATATTAATAACTGGAATATTATCTATAGTAATGACTCTATTTTCATTAACTTTATGCTTTTTAATGTATTCAAGAAAAATCAAAAAAGAATACAAAAATATTGGAATCCTTATGTTAGTAGGATATAGTAATAAAAAAATAAAATCAAAAAAATATATAGAAAACTTTATAATAAATATACTTTCATCTATATTTTCTATATTTATATCAATTATATTATTAAATTTATATAATGAATTTTCTTTATCAAAAGACGCTTCTTTAACTTTAATGAATACAACTATTAGTCCATTATCTATTATTATTTCTTTAGTAACTATATTAATAATAACTCTAATTTCTACTTATTTTGCCTTAAAGAAAATAGATAATATGGATCCTCTTGAGGTAATATATGAGTGAAATAATAAAAGTATTTAATAATTTATTTAAAAAAGAAAAAACATATAAAAATTATATGATGATATATTTTATAATATTTTTAATTTTTACAATTATATTCTTTATAAAAAACTATACTACAAATAAAATAGATGATTTAATAAATAGTGAACTTAATAAAGTGGTAAGTGTATTTGATGTAAAAGATAAAGATAAAACTATTAATTATTTAAATGAAAATAAGAAAATTAAAAATTATGTTCTAAATATAAATAAAGACTATACTTATAATGAAAATAATTATTATATTATTTCAAATGAATTTAAAAGTAATGAAGAAGAGTATTCTATATATGTATCTAATAGTAGTAATATAGATAATTTTGAAATATTTGGTATAAAAGTAAATAATATTTATAAAGATGATTCTATAAATTCTAATCAAATTTACATAAATCAAAAACTAGCAAACTATATATACTTAAATACTGATACATATGCATATATTACTATTAATGTAAAAAACTATAAGGATGTTAATAAAATAATAGATGAATTAAATTCACTAGGTTCTATAAGTACATATAATGATGAAAGTACTAGAAATACTGAAACTTATCAAAAATTAAATAAAGTATTTTCTGTTTTCTTTATAGTAGGAATAATATTTGTATTAATAATTTCATTTTATTTTATAACACTCATACTTTTAGAAAAAAACTATGATATAAAAATACTTAGAGTTTTAGGTTATAATAACTATCAAATTTACTTAATTTATATTAATATATTTTTAAAATCACTTCTTAAAATATATATAACATTACTAATACTTTCTTTTATAATATTTATTATTATTTATAGAAAACTAATAATTCAAATTATATATTCATTATCAGTAATATTTATAATACTTGTTATATTGAATATTATTTGTATGATTATTTCTTTACTTATATTAATCAAAAGAAATAAAAAATTACTTGCTTAAAATGAATAGACTTTATATATAAAAACTAGTATAATATTATTTAGAAGGATGTGAAATATGAAAGATAATATGAGTAAAATAGTCATAGTTATTTTATCAGTATTAGTCATAGTTTCTTTAGCCTGTGCTGGTGCTTTATATCTAAAAAATGAACATTTAGAAGAAAAATATGATGACTTAGAAGATAGATATGAAAGTAATTTTGAAAATTCACAAAATACTAATAATCCAGGTGAAAATAAAAACTATATATCAAAAACAGAAGCACTTTCTATCGCGCTTAAAGACTTAAACTTAAATAGTACTGATATATATGATCAAGATATAGAACTTGAATATAAACTAAAATATAATATGACTGTATATGAAATAACATTTGACTATGATTTTTTTGAATATGAATACTATATAAATCCAATAACTGGTGAAATATTAGATTCATTTAAATCAATTGATTAAAGAGGTAACACTAGTTACTTCTTTTATAATTCGGGAGTATATAATAAAGTTATTTTATTTCCTTCTATTTTGATAAAATTATCATCTTTTAATGACTTTAATTCTCTAAACATACTTGATCGATTTACTGATAAATAACTAGCAAGATTCTTTAAACTATATTGTAAATATATTTTAGAGGAATGTGTCTTTCTATATTCATTTTCAAAAAAAGAAAGTAATTTATCTCTTGTAGTTTTTTCAGTTATAATTTCTAATCTAGTGTTATTTTCTTTTAATTTATTAGTAATAATTTGAAATAAATTTAAAAGAAATATATTATAAAAAGAATACATAGTATTATCTATTTTTATTAATTTATTATAATCTATTATTAAAACTGTACTAAAAGAAGAACTTCTTATTTCTACATTTCTATTTATATTAGAAAATACATTACTAAATACTTCATCTTTAGATATTTCTTCTATTATAGTTTCTTCTCCTAAATAATTTAAATTAGATATAATTACTTTTCCTTCAAGTAAAATACAAATAGATTTTGTACTTTCAAATAAATGAGAAAATTCATCTTTATCATTAAATTTATATATATGACTTTCTAATTTTTTTAACAATTTATTTTTTTGTAGTGTAGAAAGTCCATCGAAAGGTTTAATCACTTTTACCACCCAAGTTAATTTTAACATATTTTGTATATAGTTGCAAATGCACCTTTTATTATAAATATAAATGATTTATAATTTGTACTATAGAAGGAGGAAAAATGAAGATAGTTAAAAGAGATGGTCATATAGTAGATTATGATCCAAGTAAAATTAAAACAGCCATAAAAAAGGCAAATAGTGAGGTAAAACCTAAAGAAAGAGCAACAGAAGAAGAAATAAAAGAGATAATAAAATACATAGAAGACTTAAATAAAAAGAGAATTTTAGTAGAAGATATACAAGATATAATTGAAGAAAAATTAATGGAATTTGATAAATATCAACTTGCTAAAAAGTATATTACATATCGTTATACTAGAGAATTAGTTAGAAAATCTAATACAACAGATCAAACAATAAAAGAATTAATTGAAGGAGAAAATGAATATTGGAATAGTGAAAATTCAAATAAAAATGCCCAAGTGGTAACAACACAAAGAGACTATTTAGCAGGTATTACTAGTACTGATATAACAAGAAGATTTTTGCTACCTGAAGAAATAGTAAAAGCACATGATGATGGAATTATACATTTTCATGACGCTGACTATTTTGCACAAAATGCACTACATAACTGTGAATTAATAAACTTAGATGATATGTTACAAAATGGTACAATAATAAATGGAGTAATGATTGAAAAACCTCATAGATTTATAACAGCAGCTACAATTGCAACACAAATAATATTAGCTGTTTCTTCATCAAGTTATGGAGGGGCTACAATATCACTTACTCATTTAGCGCCTTTTGTTAGAAGTAGTTATGAAAAATATTATAAAAAATATGAAAAAAGAAAATTAGATAAAAAAACATGTGAAAAATATGCTTTAGAAGATACTAAAAAAGAAATAGAAGACGGAGTACAAACTTTTAACTATCAAGTAAATTCTATGACTAATACTAATGGACAAGCACCTTTCTTAAGTGTATTTATGTATATGAATGAAACTACTGAATATAAAAAAGAACTAGCTATGATTATTGAAGAATTTTTAAAGCAAAGAATAGTAGGATTTAAAAATAGAAAAGGTGTATATATAACTCCAGCGTTTCCTAAATTATTATATGTACTAGAAGAAGATAATATCAAAAAAGATGGGGAATACTACTATTTAACTGAACTTGCTGCAGAATGTACTGCAAAAAGAATGGTACCAGATTATATCTCTGAAAAAGTTATGTTAGAACTTAAAAAGAATGAACTAGGAGTAGGAGAGTGTTACCCATGTATGGGTTGTAGAAGTTTCTTAACACCTGATAGAACAATGTCTTTAGGTAATATTGCTAAAGCTAAAAATTATGTTGAAGGAAAAGGAAAATACTATGGAAGATTTAATCAAGGAGTTGTAACAATTAACTTACCAGATGTTGCTTTAACTGCTGATAAAGATATGGACAAATTCTTTAAAATATTAGATGAAAGACTAGAGTTATGTCATAAAGCACTTCAAATAAGACATAAAAGATTAGGTAGTGTCACAAGTGACGTTGCCCCTATCTTATGGCAAGATGGAGCCTTAGC
>CANRKW010000058.1 GCA_947631345.1 uncultured Bacilli bacterium
GTCCTCCTGGATAAGGCATTTCTAAAATTCTTGCAACTTTATCAAAACACTCTCCTACTGCATCATCTAATGTACTTCCTATATAAGAAAAACTATTTTCATCTTTCATATATATTAAATCAGTATGTCCCCCACTAATTATTAAAGATATTAATGGGTATTCTAGTTTTTTTCCAATGTTATTTGCACATATATGACCCATCATATGATTAACTTTAATTAAAGGTTTATTATATACCATACTAATAGCTTTAGCTGCTTCTAGTCCTACAAGTAAGCTTCCTAAAAGCCCAGGACTATATGTAACAGCAATTGCATTCATATCACTTATTTTCATACCAGACTTTTTCAATGCTTCATCTATTACTAATGTGATATTTTCTAAATGTAATCTACTTGCAACTTCTGGTACTACCCCACCATATATTTTATGTATATCTATTTGACTATTAACAACAGTTACTATATCTTCACACCCATTTTTAACTATACTAACACTAGTTTCGTCACAACTACTTTCAATTGCTAAAATATAAACATCTTCCATAATTTCTTCTCCTAATTCCATTATTAAAGCATCCACATCTTTATAATATTTAATTCTTTTATGTATTACTATAAAACCTAATTTTTTATATAAATTAATAGCTTTTATATTATCTATTCTTACTTCTAACATAAACTTTTTATTATATTTATTTATTATATATTTAAGTAATTTAGTACAAATTCCTTTGTTTCTATACTCTTCATATGTAAAAACATCTATTATATTTATAACATCAGTTATTTCTATAATAATAAAACCTAATATATTATTATTTTCTATATAATTATATTTTATCTTATAATTACCTAAATTTTCTTCTTTAATCACTTTTCTGCCTCGATTTTTTTAACATAATTTGCTCTTACTAAATGAGGATTAACTGGTTTATTTAAAAAAGCATATTCTATTACTTTCTTTACATTTAAAACTTCTTTTACTATATATTTATTTTGATAGTTTTCTAAATCATTAACGTATTCTTCTTCTAAAAACTCTCCATCTTTTTTTTCACATACATAAAATCCTTTATTATCTTCAAGTACACTTACACCATTTAAGTTATCATCACTTACTAGGTATGCTTTTAATGATGATACTAAATATATAGGTATATTTAATAGATAACTTATTGTTTTTGCTTCACTTAAACCAATTCTAAGACCTGTAAAACTTCCAGGACCATTTACTGCTACTATGTTTTTTATATCTTTAAATGTTATGTTATTTTCTTCTATTATACTTTTAATCATAGGCGCTAAAAAGATGGAATGACTATATTCACTATATTGCTCTTTAGTTATTACATTTAACCCATCATATAAAGAAACAGTTATTAGACTACTATGAGTATCTATAAATAAGGTATACATAATATCACACTCACTTTCTAAAGTATATTTTATCACTTAAAGTAAAAAAAAGAAATACACAAAATATAAGGGTTATTGACCACTTTTAGAAGTATACCACCTAATTTTGGTCGATAACTTGCATTTTTACTTAAACAATTATATAATTTTATTAGAAAAGGAGAATTTTATGGAAAAGATTTATAAAAGAGAAAACTATTTAAATAAAATAAGAGGTTTTTATAATGATACAATTATTAAAGTTGTAACTGGTTTAAGAAGATGTGGAAAATCATATTTATTAAAAAGTATAATTGAAGAATTAAAAGAAAATGGTATAAAAGATAAAGATATTATTTATATTGAATTAGATAAAAAAGAATACAAAGATATTAAAACTGTTACAGAGTTAGAAAGTCTTATAGATAGTTTAATTACAGATAATAGTTTTAAGTATTTATTTATTGACGAAGTTGAAAATGTAAAGGATTTTGAAAGTCTTATAAATTCTTATAGAGAAGAAGGTAATTTTTCAATATTTTTGACTGGTTCAAACTCATATTTGTTATCTGGAGAATTAATTACTAAATTAACTGGAAGATACATAGAAATAGAAATGTTACCTCTTAACTTTTATGAATATGTTGATATGAAAAGATTCTTTAATAAAGAAATAAGTAATAATATTTATAATGAATTTACAGAATATATAAGAAATGGAGGTTTTCCTGGTTCTATAAAATATGATGAATACAATGATAAATTATTATATACTCAAAATGTAATAAATCAAATATTTGATAAAGATATAAAAACTCATAAAAAGATTAAAGATAAAGACTTATTTTTAGTTATAGAAAAATATGTTGTTAATAATTTTGGATCTATTATATCTATTGGTAAAATACACGATTATTTAGTTAAAACTGAAAAAATAGTTGTAGATAGAAGAACTATAAAGAATTATATTGAAGTATTAGAAAATGCTAAAATAATATATCCGTGTGATTTATTTGACATAAAATCTAAAAAAGTGTTAAAAGGAGAAAAGAAATATTATTTAGCAGATTTAAGTATTTATTTTTTTCTAAGTAATGAAAGTAAAATAAATTATAATCCTATTTTAGAAAATATATTATATTCATATTTAAAAAGTAAGAATTATAGTTTGAGTGTTGGAAAAATAGGCAATTTAGAGTGTGATTTTATTGCAAGACGTGGTATAGATGAATACTTTTATATTCAAGTTTCTAAAAGTATTGAAAAAGAAGAAACAGAAGAAAGAGAATACAAACCTTTTTACTTAATTAAAGAAATGTATCCTAGATATCTATTTGTTTTAGATTTAATATTACAAAAAAACGTTAATGGAATTAATAATGTTAATATAGTTGATTTCATATATAATAATGAAGACTTAAAATAATTAATGCACATTTTTAAATTTTGTGTTAATATATTCTCTATTGGAGGTTTTACATATGGAATTTAAAGAAAAACTAGAATTAGCAAAAAGTATGATATCTGGTGTTATGTCAACAAAGTTTAATTACATATACCCTTTTACAACTGAAAACCTAAATGGTTATATGAGTATTTATGATTTTAAAGACAAAAGTGTTTTAACAGTAGGTAGCAGTGCAGATCAAATCTTTAATGCTTTTGTACTAGGTTCTAATAACATAACTTGTTTTGACATAAATCCATTTGTAAAAGAATTCTTTAATTTTAAAAAAGCCTCTATAAAACTCTTATCTACTTTAGAATACATCAATTTTCTTTCAAGTTTTTATAATAATTGTTTTAATACAAATATTTTTAATAAAGTAGTTAGCTTCATTGATGATTCTGAATCAAAAGAATTTTTTATGGAATTATCTAAAGATTTTACACCTCATAAAATTAGAAAAAGACTATTTTTAAAAGATGAATATCATCCTAGTGTTATAAAATCTATTAATAGTTATTTAGATTATGAAAATTACTTAAAATTAAAAAGAAAAATAGATGAATTAAATCCTACTTTTATTAACTCTGATATACAAGATGTTTACAAATGTTTAACAGAAAGCTTTGATTATATTTTACTTTCTAATATTTCTTCTTATTTAGAATTTATATATCCTAATAAAATTTATGGTTTAAAAGAAAATTTAGAAAGTTTATCTAAATTTTTAAAACCTAATGGAAGAATCTTTTTTGCTTATTTATATCACTTTCAAATAAATTCTACATATTACCCATATTATGAAAGAATATACAATTTATCTATAGTTAAAAAGATCATAGAAAACACTAAAATAATAAGTTTTGAAGGTGTAGATAGTTTAATGTTTAAAGAGGGTCAATCTAAAGATTCTGTCTTAATATATAAAATTTAACTTTTATTTTATTATTTTTAGTTTATAATTATATTAAGAGGAATGATTATGAAAAAGAGAATTTTAATTGGATATGCAGAATATGGTTCTGGTCATAAATCAGTTGCAAATTATGTAAAATCATATTTTGAAGAAAAAGGAGATTATGAAATTTTGCTTTTAAATTTATCTGAATATTCTAATTTTTTAGGAAGATTCAGTCATAAGTTTTTCTATACAATTAATAAAAGTGAATTTACTTTTAATCTTTTATATGAACTTTCTAATAATAAGTTAGTAGGTTTTACTAGTATTAAAACTTGTCTTAAAGCTTTTGATATGAAAAAGTTAGAAAATGTTTTTAGAGAATTTAATCCCGATATTGTTATAGCTAGTCATTTTTTTGTTAGTTATATTGCTGGTTATTTTAATGATATTTTAGTTACTGAAAGTAAGATTTTCACTATTTTAACTGATTTTGCATATCATGCTTGGTGGACTATTAATAAAGAACAAGTTGATTATTTTATAGTAGCAAATGATATTGTAAAAAATGAAATAATTGAACACGGTGTTTTACCAGAAAAGATAAAAGTATTTGGTATTCCAATCAATAGAAGTCTTATTTCTAAATTAGATGAAAAAGAGACAATTTTAAAAAGATATAGCCTTACTGGGGAAAAACCTATTTATTTGTTTTTTGCAGGTGGAAGTATAGGTTATGATTCTGTTTTTCCTTATTTTGTTAATTTAGTTAAAGCTAGTTTTAATATAGATATTATATTTATATGTGGTAAAAACAAGAATTTAAAATTAAAGTGTGATCAATATATAAAGAATAATGAAATTAAAAATGTTATTGTATTAGGTTTTACTAAAGATGTTTTTAATCTTTTAAATATTTCTTCAGTTATTATTACTAAACCTGGTGGATCAACTTTAAATGAAATCATAGAAATGAAAAAACCCAGTATTTTAATACCAGGTATGGGTGGTCAAGAAAAAGCTAATTCTAAATTTATGGCTAAAAAGCATTATTCTTTAAATGTAAGAAGTTCTAAAGGATTAGTAAGAAAAGTCAAATTTTGTTTAAATTACCCATTTGTAGTTAATTCTATGAAGAATAAACTTCTTAAATTGTCACTTCTTGATTCTTGTGAAAAAATATATGAACTTGCTAATAAAGAATTATCTAAAAAATAAAGGTTTTATTTATCATTTGTAACATCCCCATTACCATTTACTGGTATTATTTCTCCTAAATAAGTTGGTTTTGGTTTAAAAATTGATGTTACAAAATCTTTATTTCTTGCTAATATTTCCCTTAATTCTCTATATGTATCTCCTACATATTTTTTCTTTTCTGTTTTTATTCCATATGCTTCTATTCCTAAACTATTTGCTATATATAAAGCTCGATATAAATGGTATTCTTGAGTTACTATTATTATTTTTTTCGCTTTAAAAATCTCTTTAGCTCGATATATACTTTCATATGTAGAAAAACCAGCGTGGTCCATAAATATGTCACTTGATAAAACACCGTTATTAATAGCATAGTCTTTCATTACATTTACTTCATCATAATCAGTTTTGCTGTGGTCTCCTGACATTATTATTTTTGGCGAAATTCCATTTTTATATAATTCTATACCAGTAACTAACCTATCTTCTAACATTTTACTAGGGGTATTATTTTTAACACCTGCACCTAATATAAGAATACAATCTATATCTTTTACATTTATTTCATCCAATATTTGATTTTTAGTACTCAATTTTACAAATTCATTTATTAAAAGAACTATAATTATAGATATGATTATTAATATACTAAAGAAAATTAAAACCTTTTTTAAAATTTTCATATTATTCTTTTTAAAGTAATCCCTTCTTTAAAATTACACTCACTATTACATTTAAAGTCTGGAAAAGTACATCTTGCTCCTTTAGTATATTCTAATATATCTAAATAAAGTGGAGAATTTTCTTTTTGTAAGGCTAATTTGTATTCTTCTAGTATTTTTTTAGTTTGCATCATTATTTCTAATTGTGCATGACTACATAATCTTTCTTTACATTTTTCTAGGAAGTTTTCAAATGTAGCTCTTTCATATATTTTAACTAATTCTCCCTGTGGATAATAAACTTTTCTTATATCTTTAAGCCAGTCTAAAACTAACAAGTCTTCACTCATTATAATAGGTGGCACAAAAAAGCTTTTTTCTTCCATTAATTCTATTTCATAAGATATAGTTCTATGCCTTTGGGCTTGTCCTAAATAAGCAAAACTGGATGTGTAAATTGTAGCATATGATTCATTATAAAACACACTTTTTTCACTTATGCCATTTTTAAATAAAGATAATCTTCTATTCTTTTCATTTTGCATTAATTCTCTTTTTAATATATGAAGTCTATCTAATTCATTAATAAATTCCATCATATATTTAGAAAGTCTTTTTTCATAATCAGTACTTGCATTTTTTATATATTCTTCCATAAAAGAAGCTATATAATTTATTTGTCTAAAATCAGTAGTATATATCATATAAGTAGGTATAAAAGAAGATAACATATATCTTGCATTTTCTTGGGCTAATTTTTTTATTTGTGAATCATTATAAATACTTCCATATCTTTCTTTTATTTTAGTAAAAAGTATTTCACTCCATTTATTATATAAAGTTATTTCTAATAATGAAGTGTTTTCTTCTGTTACTTTAGTGTATCTTAAAGATTTTTCACTAGTATTATAGCATTTCTCATTATTTAGTACCATTGCTAACATTTTAGGTATATTAGATAGTTCTAAAGTGATAAATATATGTCCATAGACACTATGATGGGAATTATTTAGTGTTCTTTGAACTCTTTTCATAGTTTTAGAAATATCTTCTTTTATAATATGAGAAAAACCTTCTTTATCATAACATACACCTGCATAGTAACCACTCATTTTAAGGCACTCATCAATATCAAAGGTGCCATCTTCT
>CANRKW010000059.1 GCA_947631345.1 uncultured Bacilli bacterium
ATATATATGTAAGTATTCCATCTATATCATCAACCAAAACACTTTCAGGATTAGTTTTAAAACCTAACTCTTTTAAATACATAAGAGCTTCATAATGAGTTTTAATTCCATAATCAAGTGGATTTGGTATATGATATATAAAAGTATCTAACTTTCTACTAGCAGAAACCCTGCTATCAAGTTGTCTTACACTACCACTTGCAGCATTTCTACAATTTTGAAGAAGTGGCTCATTATTTGCTTTTCTTCTTAAATTGAGTTCATTTAAAACCTTCTTACTCATATAGATTTCTCCACGAACTTCTATACTAATAGGCTTTTTTAACTTTAATGGAACTGTCTTTATAGTTCTTACGTTATTTGTAATATCTTCTCCTACAACACCATTTCCACGAGTAGCCCCACTAACTAAAATTCCATCTTCATAGTTTAAAGATACAGAAAGTCCATCTATTTTAAGTTCACAGACATATTGAGGATTAAATCCTTCTTTTTTGATTCTATTATCAAATTCTCTAATTTCTTCTTCATTAAATACATTAGCTAAACTCATCATAGGTATTTTATGTGTATGTTTAACAAATTCAGAAGAAGCCTCCCCTCCAACTCTTAATGTAGGAGAATCTTCTCTTACAAATTCAGGATACTCTTTTTCTAATTCTATGAGTTCTCTTAAATATTTATCATATTCTTGATCAGTTATAGTAGGATTATCTAAAACATAATAATTATAATTTGCTTCATTTAATAAATCCACTAATTCATTTATTCTATCCATATCAATTACCCCTCCTAATTAATTATACAAAAAAAGAAAAAGAAAAAAAAGTAACTACTTATACTTTTTTCTGACATTTTTTACACTAACCAATATTATTGATAAAATACTAGCTATTATAATTAGGATTTTATAAGATTTTCCAGTATAGTAAATTATAGATGATATTAAATTATAAGTACTATGAATAGAATATGTATAAATGATACTTTTCTTTTTAATATAAATATAACTAAATAATATAGATAGAAAAAATATGAATATGCTTTCAAAAATTCCAGTACTATGTAAAAAGGTAAATATTAAACTAACTATTATTATAGTTAAAATGCTTTTACTTTTATTAAAAGGTATATATCTAAATATGTATTCTTCTACAAAAGGACTTATAAATATACTAAACAATATACTTAAGATATTCCCAATATTAAAATTTCCATTACCAATATTTAAAAATCCAATTTCATTTAGTATTAATCTAATTAGAAATATAAAAGATATACTAACAAACACATAATATATAAGACTTTTTATATTAAAGTTTTTTATATTATTTATAATTCTAAAGTTAAAATACTTTCTTTCTATATAATAGATTATACAAAATAAAGCAAGTGTATATATGATTATCATATTTGTTCACTTATCTTTCTTAAGCTTTTATGATTTTTGACAAGTTGTTTAATACCTTCTTTAAATCCAAAAGCAATAGTGACAAAGGATGAATCAACTTTAACAACAACACCTTCACCATATTTATCGTGAATAACTTTATCTCCTACTTTTAACTCATCATTTCTTCCATTTTCATACATATCATTTTTATTAATTGTAGGTTTATTTATAACATCACTTTCTAATAAATCATTATCTATTTCATCAATGAATCTACTAGGTAAATTCATACTAATTTTACCATATAATGTACGTTTTTTAGAATTTAAAAGAAACAACCTTTTTTTAGCTCTTGTAATTCCAACATAACATAATCTTCTTTCTTCTTCAAGTTCATATTCACTATCATAACATTTACTATGTGGAAATATACCTTCTTCAAGCCCGACTAAAAAAACATTATCAAATTCAAGTCCTTTAGCACTATGAAGAGTCATTAAAGTTACACCATTTTCTACTTCTTTATAATCACTTTTATCACTTACTAAACTAATATTTTCCAAAAATTCTTCTAAACTATATATACCTCTTTCTTCAAAGGAAAGCGTAATACTTTTAAATTCTTCCAAATTTTCAAGTCTTATTTCACTTTCTAAAGTATCACTTTCTTCTAATTCTTTCTTTATACCAGTAGTTTCTAGTATTAAATCGATTAATCCACTTAAATTAGTATCTTTACTAGATTCTTTTAAAGACAAAATTAAATTTTTGAACTCTAATTCTTTACCACTATCTATAACATTAAATATAGATGTATCACTAATATTAGCCATATTTTTAAGTCTTTCTATAGTTTTAGAACCAATACCTCTTTTAGGAACATTTATAACTCTTTCTAAGCTTACATCATCATCTGTATTATATATTAAATGTAAATAACTTATTAAATCTTTTATTTCTTTTCTATTATAGAAAAAATAACTACCTACTACTCTAAAAGGAATATTTTCTCTTAAAAAAGCTTCTTCTATTACACGAGACTGTCCATTAGTTCTATATAAAACAGCTATATCTTTATATGAAGTATTATTTTCTATTAGTTTTTTTACTTCTTTTATAACACAAAAAGCTTCTTCTTGTTCATTTTCACATCTAATGTATTTTATCTTTTCCCCTTCTCCATTATTACTCCAAAGATTCTTTTCTTTTCTCTCTTTATTGTTTTTAATAACACTATTGGCTGCTTTTAGAATAGTATTTGTACTTCTATAGTTTTCATCTAATATTATTACTTCACAAGATGGATAATCTTTTTCAAAATTCAAAACATTTTTATAATTAGCAAATCTAAAAGAATATATTGATTGATCATTATCTCCAACTACAAATAGATTTAAATATTTACTAGAAAGCATTTTACATAATTCATATTGAACCATATTAGTATCTTGATATTCATCTACCAAAATATATTTATAGTGTTCCATATATTTATCTAAAACTTCACTACTTTTTTTGAATATCTCTAAAGGTAAAATAAGTAAATCATCAAAATCTACACTGTTGTTTCTTTTTAATGTATGATTATACATTTTATATATTTTGATAACTGCTTCATCAAGTGGTCCTTTCATAAATTTCTCATATTCTTCTGGTGTAAGGCCTTCATTTTTAGCAAAACTTATTTTATTTAATATATATTTAATAGGATATTGTTCACTACTTAAATTAAGTTCTTTCAAAAATTTCTTTACAAGTGAATTAACATCATCTCTATCTAAAATAGTTATATTTTTTTTATAACCTATTACCTCTGCATTTTCTCTTAATATTTTAAGTCCTAAAGAGTGAAAAGTACCTATAAATATCTTACTTGCCTCACTTCCAATAGAATTATAAACCCTCTCTTTCATTTCACGTGCTGCTTTATTTGTAAATGTAATAGCAAGAATATTTTGAGGTCTCACCCCATCATTTATAAGATTAACAATTCTTTCAGTTAAAACCCTAGTTTTACCACTTCCAGCACCAGCTAAAACTAAACAAGGACCATCTTTATGTAGAACTGCTTTCATTTGTGCTTCATTTAACATAATAATACCTCCAAAATCATTTTACTATTTGTTCAAAATTAAGACAAGAAAAAAATACTTATGTAAAGCATTTTAATCTATCTTTATAATTATCTCTCCATCTTTACTATATAAATACTTTTCTCTTGCATATCTAGCAATATATTCTTCATCTTGTAACTTCTCTATTTCACTTTTTAAAAGTTCTTCCTCCTCTAAATATTCATTATATACTTTTAAAAGTTCTTCTTTTTCTTTTATATTACTATATATATTAGAACAATAACTAAACATATTACTAACAAATATTGCAAGTAAAGGTATAAATATAATTAAAAGCACTGTAATTCTTCTTCTATCTTTTTTAGTAACTTTTTTCATCCTTACTCCTTATTATAATAATATCTTAAAATTCATTTTTTTTCAAGTTTTTTACTTTTAATTATATTTCTAAGAAATTTATATTTAGAAGAAAAAACAAAAAAGCCTATTAAAAATGAAAAAACAAAATAAATGTGAATAACTCCATAATTAATAACTTTTATTAATAAAAAATATATTAAAGAAGCATCTATACAAAATAAAATGTTAATAACTACTTTATATAGAATACTATAATAATAAATAAAATTGTAATTTAAGTTATATAAATAACTAATTATTACACCATAAATAAAAGAAAATAATAGGGATAATATTTGTATATCTAAACTCATCACTTAAATAATTTGGAAATCACACTTTCTTTAAAAGGTGTTTTACCATTTTTACTTTCTAAATAATTAAGGCTGTTAAGTCTTCCTTTTATAGATAATGTACCCTGAAATGTATCTAATTTGATTAGTTCTAAATTTTCACCTTTAATTAATATATGTCCCATAACACTTTCCAAAAAAAATTCTTTATCATCAAAATTTTCTAACTTCTTAACCCCAGTTATTAACACATTTTTTCTTTCATTTATTTGTATTCCGTGATTTAAACTATCAATTTCTTTATTCTTATCCATATATTCACCCACTAAATAATATGCATAAAATATAAAAAAAGTCCTATTTCTAGAACTTTATTATTCATTATTCGTCTTCATTAGTAGTAGTTTCACTGTCTGCTGCTTCGTACGCATCAAGAATTGCTTTTTCAAACATACTTCTAACTTCTTGACTAATTGGATGAGCTATATCTCTATATCCACCAGTATTAGTTTTTCTGCTAGGCATAGCTATAAATAAACCTTTTGTACCTTCAATTATTCTAATATCATGTACAGCAAATTCATCATCAAGTAATACTGATGCAATACCTTTCATACGAGAGTCTTCTTTCTCTACTTTACGAATGTCAACTTTAGTTATTTTCATATTTCCCTCCTTGTATAACTCTTACAATTACATTATAAAGCCAATCTTTATATAAATCAAGTATTAGTTAATTTTAATTGTACATCTTTTGTAAGTATATCGGTATAAGTGACACTTTTTACTATACCATTTGTTGATATAGTAAACAAATATGGATACACATTAGTTATAACCCCTTCATAATATTCATACTTATTTCTTCCTACATTAACCTTTACTTTAACTTTTTTTCCTACAAAAGAATTAATAGTATTTTTAACTTTATCAGTATTCATTATTCCTCATTTCTAGGATACCCAGTATACATTGTACCCTTACATTTAAGTCCACCAATACCATCTTTTCCATATTTAGTTTTAGAAAGTAATTCTAATAAATCTACTTCTCTAGAACGATTTAACAAACTTAAACTTGTTGCTATAATAGCCGGATCTAAAGCGTGTATATTAATTTTTTTAGGACTGGAAGCAAATGTAGCCCCACTTTTAATTAATTCTTCGTAATTACTTTGACAAGCACCTGCAATTATAATTAACTTATCACTAGATTTCTCATATTTCCTTGCTTCTTTAACTGCTTTACAAAAATATTCACTATTTTTATAATTATCATTATTATCTCTTTTCTTTTGATATGCATCATGTCCTGTAATAATTAATATATCTGGATTATATTGCATTAAATATTTAGAAACTTCCTTTTGCATTTCACTTTCTTTAATACATTTACCATAAGCAAGAACATTATTCTTCTTATAAAAATCCATACATCTACTTAAATAAGACTTATCCGCATCTATATGTAAGATTTTCCCAGGTAAATAAAAAAATTCATTTCTATCTAAATCAAAAGTTAAATCTAAATGTGGAAAAAAATCATCTTTCTCTTTATTTCTATCACAAATAGATAAATCATTTATAGGCGCGTCTGCAAGAAGTCTAACATCAACACCTTTTAAAACACAATTATTACCATCTATATTTATAACTTCAAATACAATATCATTTGAATAACTTTTCCTAGTAACATAATCTCCCAAATTAACCATATCTCACTCCCCTAGTTAAATATATGAGATATTTTTTTAAATATGAAAAAACCTCTATAAAAGATTTGCTAATCTAACAAATTCTTCTAAAGAGATTTGCTCAGCTCGATAAGTTAAATCCTTACCCATATTTTTAAGCTCTTTTTCAATTTTTACTAAATCATATTCTTTTAAATTATTCCTTAAATTTTTTCTCTTTTGTCTAAATGCATCTCTTACAAATTTAAAAAACATATCAGTATTTTTAAGTTTTAGTAAGGTTTCTTTTCTAGTAAATTTAATAACAACACTATCTACTTTAGGTTTAGGTATAAAAGAATTCTTACTTACATTTGTTACTTTTTCTATATTAAAATAATATTGTAAAAATATAGATAAACTATTATATTCTTTAGTATTTACTTTAGCTTTAAATCTATCTCCAACTTCTTTTTGAACCATAATAATCATTTGATAAACTGATGTTTCTTCCATTATTTTATTTATAATAGCTGTAGTTATATAATAAGGTAAATTTGCAATTATAGAAACTTTCTTATCTTTATAATTAGATAAAATATCTTTTAAATTACAAGTTAAAAAATCTTCAAAAATTAAAGTCAAATTATTAGAATTTATACTATATAACTTTTCTTTTAATCTTATATCAATTTCAAAAGAAATAAC
>CANRKW010000060.1 GCA_947631345.1 uncultured Bacilli bacterium
TAGTTGCAGCATATGATGATGCAGGTATTGTTTTAGTACAAGTAGGACTATTTGATAGAACACCATTACAATAATAATTTGCAGTTGCTGCGTGTGTTGTACTTGGTTCTGTTTTAGTACAAGTAGCACTACTTGATGGAACACCATTACAATAATAATTTACTGTTGCTGCATATGTTGTACCTGGTTCAGTTTTAGTACAAGTAGCACTACTTGATGGAACACCATTACAATAATAAGTTTTTGTTGCATTATATGTTGTTGATACACCATTACTTGTACATATTGAACTATTAGTTCTTACCCCATTACAATAATAAGTTGCAGTTGCTTCATAATTTAATCCAGGTGTTGTGCTTGTACAAGTTGAACTATTTGATAAAACACCATTACAATAGTAAGTTTTTGTTGGATTATATGTTGTATCACTATGAGTTATATAACATTTTGTACCTACAAGAGATCCACCATAAGGACAAGTATAACCATTTCCGCTTACAGTTGCATCATAATAGTAACCACTTGTTATATAACATCTTCCATCTTTTAATGTTCCTCCATTTGGACAATACTCTTCACCTTTAGATGTGTTTACAGTTGCTTTATAAGAATCTGTACCATATATTTTACATACACCATTTTCTAAAACTCCACCTTCAGGACAATTATATACTGTCTTTTGTTCAGTTTTTGTTCTTTTGAATTGATATTCATATAATAATTCTTCTGGTTGTTCAGTTTCACATTCAGGACAATAATCATAGCATCCTAATTTCTTTTCAACGAAGTTTTCTTCTTTAGGACATACTAGATTTACCTTTAATGTATAACTTCCATCTTTATCTTTAACTACTTGTACGTAAGATTTATTTAAGTCACATGAATTTCCATCTTCATCTACAAAAGGTAAAATTAGATTTTTTTCAATCATTTCGCCTAAAGTCATTTCAACTGTATCACCTATATTTTTAGGTAATTTATCAGTTGTATAATAACTTTGTGCTGCATCTTGCATATATTTAATGTTTTCTCTAAATACATTGCTATAAAAAGGTTTCATATTTGGAACTTTTGGAAATAACCACATTAATAATAGTACAAATACTACTAAGAATATTACTTTAATTATTATGTCTTTCCAATTTATTCCAGGATTTTTTTCATTACTATACATAATATATTCCCCCTTACTTAATTAATCTTGCTGTTTCATCATCTGCTAATTTGTTGTATGATGCTTCTTTTAGCATACCTTCCATATCATATGTAAATTTGTTTACATATTGTGTGAATCTTTCGCCATTATCTGCTACTACTTCTAATGGACAATCACCTTTATTTATTTCACTTACAATTTTTTCTAAAGTTAATTCTTGATTATTTAAAGGATTTACTACTTTTATATCTACTGTACCAGCTAAAGCTGCTGTATTTAAGAATAGTTTATCAATTAATGCTTCCATACCAGATGTTTCTAGAGCATAAGCACTGATAACACCATTACCGTTTAGGTACCAAGAGTTCATTAATAGTTTGACAAATTCTTCTGCTTCAGCTGTTATGTCTTCTCCTATTTCTCCTTTAGCTATCATTGCTCTTCTTAAATCAGATATTTGTCTTGCAAGTTTTTGACCATTACTTCCGTCTAAGAAGAATTTACCATAGTCAATACCAAAATAATCAGTTGTTAAGTGTCCACTTTCACCTCTATTTAACATATCAACAGCATAAACACTTTCATTATTCATTACTTCTTCTATTTCAGTAATAACTCTTAAAGAAGCTTCTCTACTTACTTCGTTAACAACTCCACCATTTATGTAATTTAATATTTCTTCTATTTCTTCTACACTTATATTATATTCATTTGCTAAATCATGGAAGTATGGATATAATTCTTCTACTCTTAAAGTTAGACCATCTATATCATTTACATCTGTAAATACATCTTCTACTTTCACAGTTGGTTCGGCAGTTGGTTCCATAGTTGGTATGGCTGTTGGCATAAGTGATTCAATAGGTGTCATAGTAGGTTCAAAAGTATCACTTACAGAAGTATCTGGTGTGTTAGTGTTAGAAGGTTGATTATCATTATTTCTTCCATTACAAGATCTTAATACACATAAAATTGCTAAAGTTGTTAAAATACCAGCAGCAGAAAACATAATACCATATCTTAATCTACCATTTGATCTAGCTTGATTAGGTTGTGAATCTGCAAGTGGTGGCACATTTTGTTCTTG
Organism: uncultured Bacilli bacterium; assembly: GCA_947631345.1. Next base: position 2,244 of record CANRKW010000060.1, read on the forward strand.
ATCTGCATCTGGTTCTCCTTGAACATTTTGTGCTTGTTCTTCATTTTGTACATTTGCATTATTTTGTACTTGTTCATTTTCTAAATTTGCTATTTTTTCTCTAAGTTTTGCTATTTTTTCTGCAAGATCAGTCATTTCTTGTTGTTTTTTTACTCTTTCTTCATCTTTTTTTGCAGATGAAAGTTCTACAAATAAATTACCCATTTTTTCTTCTAATCCTGCTAATTCTTCTTTTAATCTATCTAATTCACTCATATAAATACCCCCTTTGTGAATTGAATGCCCTATATTATAATTCTAAAAATAAAAAAAGTCAACACTTTTTGACTATTTTTTGTAATTTATTTTGTACAAAATAAGTATTTATGTTAATAATTCAGTTATTTTAACTATTTTTAGTTCTTTTCCCTCAATATAATTGATAGTTGCACTTAATTCTTTTAATGTGTTTGCATTTTCTTTATATACATAAAATTCCCCTTTTTGTAAGTTCTTTTTAGTATTTAATAATATATCTTTATTATAGACATTATTTGTCTTTAAACTATTTATTTTTTCTTTACTACACATTTTAAGTATATCATTTGTATTTATATTTATACAAAATTTTCTATTATCAGCTTTAAATTCTTTCATTATATTAATGTATTTTTTAAAGTCATTTTCATCTTTTCCACCATAAATCAGTTCATACCCTTCTAAATATAGTTGTTTCATATATTCTTTGTTATTTTCTAATATATTTCCAGTTACAATTAAATTAACTAAAACACCCTTATTTATAGTAACATCTATTATTTCTTTTAAGTAAGAAGTATCAACTATATTTATAAACAAACTGACACTTTTTGTTATTTCATTAGCTTTTATTATATAATTATCTAAAGTATTTTCTAAATTAACCTTACATAGGCTTTTTTTATATACCATTAACTCTTCATCATAGCCTACACCCTGCATAGCACTGTAGGACTCGGAAACATCCACAATTTGTCCGTTAACACCTAAAACTGCTCCTTCAGTAGTGATGTATCCTTCTTTACAAGAAACTTCATTATTTTCTTTAAATTCTTCTATACTTTTCATTACAGGATCTTTACTATTCATTATTTTTGTTACTTTTTCTGTATAATAAAAACTAAAACAAGTAAATGCTATTAATCCAAAATACTTAATATATTTTTTCAAATTGACCACCTAAATATATATATTCTTTAGGTTATTTTTTTATGTATTTTAAATTAATAATTTTATTATTAGTAATATTATTATATAGATAACACCTATATTAAAGACTTTTATGCCTAACTTTCTTATATTATGATCATTTACTAAATAAGATTCACTTATCTTTTTAGGATTATATATGACTTTAACTTCTTGATTTACTACATATAAAGGACATAGTGTTTTATAATATGTTGTTTTTTTAATCTTTTCGTTATTTACATTATATTCATATATAAAACTATAATATGTTTTCTTCTTTTCTTTATTTTCTTTCATTTTAGTTATTTTACCTATTGTACTATAACTATATTTTTTACTTTTAGCCATTAAAACTATACCTATAATTAATTCTATAATAGATAAACAAATAGCTATCAAAAAAAATATTTCACTAAGTTCTATATAAAACATATCTACCTCTTTTTTAATTCATTTATTTTATAGTATAAATCATACCAAGAATACACTCTTATTATGTTTTTCCCTTTTGCTTTTTTATTATATATAGCATCTACTGCCATTACAGGAACATATTTAGAAAGGCTTTTTATATTATCATATGAATCTTCTATCATTATGTCTATTTTCTTATCTTTTATTGCTTTTATTTTATTTTCAGTTGTATAAACTAATTCATCATAATATATTTTATTCTTTTTAAGCCATTTTTTTAGTGTCTTTCTTTCATTTAAGCCTCTTTTAGTATCTTCTATTGTGTATTCTCTAGCAGTTACTATAATTATATTAAATCCTTCACTTTTTAATTTTCTAATAACTTCACTTGCTTTTTCTTTAACTCTTACTTTACTTGTATATTCTTTTCTATATAAATTCCAAAATATATCATCACTTTCTTTAGATACATTAAATATATCATAAGTTTTATATGATTCTGGACTAATTATTTCTTTTTTATAGTATTTACTTCCATATTCAAATTGCCATTTTTCAAGTTCAGTTAATACCCCATCTACATCTATTCCTATATTCATTTTTTTCTCCAATCATTTTAATAATTCTATGAAAATACTTAATGCTACTTTTAATGCATCGTGTCTTATAGTATAGTTATCTATAATAAAATAATCGTCTAATATTAAATTAACATCTTTTAGGTTTTCATAATCTATTTTTACTAAGTCTTTTTCTTCTAAATTTTGATATTTTTTTAAGATATCTTCATCTATTTCACGATTATTTACAAGTACTGTACTTACTTTTTTGTTTTTTAGGTATGAATTTAATAAATTTATATGATCACTTACTGTAAAATTGTCAGTTTCTCCAGGTTGAGTCATCATATTACAAACATACATAATATTGGCATTGCTTTTATCTATTGCATTTACAACTTCTTCGTTTATTAAATTAGGTATTATACTTGTATAGATACTTCCCATACTAAGAATTATTGCATCACTTTCTTCAATAGCTTTAAGGGCTTCTGGAGTTATTACAGGTTTTTCTTTATAAAAGACTTTTTTTATCTTTTTCTTACTTTTTGTTATTTCACATTCACCTTCTACTATTGTTCCATCAGTCATTTCTCCCATTAGAATTACATTATCTTCTGTTAAAGGAAGAACTTTACCTTTTAAATTGAATACTTTAGAAAGTGCTTCTATTCCATCACTTAAGTTTCCACTTATCTCTTTTAGGGCTGTTAGTATTAAGTTACCTACAGTGTGGCCATTTAAATCATCTATTGTTTCAAATCTATAATTGAATAATTCTCTTACTAAAGGTTCAGTTTCTGCTAAAGAAATGAGTACTCTTCTTATGTCACCAACTGCTGGTGTGTTAAATTCTTCTCTAAGTCTTCCAGTACTTCCTCCATTATCACTTACACTTACTATTGCAGTTATGTCTAAAGGAAACTTTTTTAAACCACTAAGTAAAACAGAAAGTCCTGTTCCACCACCTAAAACAACTATTTTTTTATTCATAAATCACCCATTAGTTATTTATATAATATGCATAATATTCATCAAATGTTATATTTTCTCTTGTCATTATTTCTGATACATTAGTACCAACATATCTGTATCTCCAGTTATCTGTATTAAAACCAGTTATATCACTTTTTCCATTAGGATATCTAAATACAAAGCCATATTTTGGAGCATTTTCTTGTAACCATTTGTATTCTGGACTTGTATTTATATCTATTTCTTCTTCATTTTGATAAATCGGTATAATTAAAACACTAAGTCCAGTTTGATATTCAGAGTGTCCAGCTCTTGCAGCAATTGTATCTGCTTCACTTGTACCATATATATCTTGCATTTCATTATAAGCCTCTTCTTGTTCTTTATAACTTCTGTAACCTTGTGAAACTACTAATGTATACCCACTTTCTTTTGCTTTATTTATCATATTTGCAAGTGCATCATACATCACACTTCTTGCATATATACCATCATATGCATATGCCCCAGGTAATTCCATTAAATCACTTGGTTCATAAGTTGAAGGTAACCCATTAAATTTATTCACAAGCATTAATGTGTCTTTAGAAGTATCAGTTTCTGTAATATCACTATACCACTCACTATCAGCTTTAACATTTACAATTGAAACAACCTTTTTAAGTTCTAAAGTATTATTTTCACTATAATAATCTAAATATCTATCTAAATTAGAATATATAAAATACTTTTCTTTTATAAATTTAGTTATATTACTATCATACTTTCTTTTAAGTAAATCATTTATCTTATCTTTATCTAATTCACTTTTTAAAGTCTTTATTTCATTTTCTGTATAACCAACTTCTGCTAATTTATATTCTATACTTTCCTTTAATTTAGCATCACTACTAACTTTAACTATAACAAAAACTATAAACGCGACTAAAATAACAACCCCGCCTATAAAAACACCTAATCTTTTAACATTTAATTTCCTTTTTATCATATCTTCTCCTCGATATAATTGTATCAAAATTTAGTTACTTCTACAATAGTGAAAATATAGAAGTTATAAATTGTTATTT
>CANRKW010000061.1 GCA_947631345.1 uncultured Bacilli bacterium
AAACAGTAGCAAAAGATGTAGCAATGCAATCAGCCGCTATGAGACCTACTTATGTAAAAAGAAGTGATGTTCCTATAAGTGAAGTTGAACATGAAAAAAGTGTTCTAAAAGAACAAGCACTTACTGAAGGTAAAAAAGAAGAATTTATAGATAAAATAATAACTGGAAGACTTGATAATTTTTATGCTAATATTTGTTTAACAGATCAAACTTTTGTAAAGAATAGTGATATAACAGTAGAAGAATACCTAAAACAAAATAATAGTGAAATAGTTAGTATGACACGTTTTGAAGTTGGTGAAGGTATGGAAAAAAGAAATGAAAATTTCGCGGATGAAGTAAGAAGTCAAATAGAAAACGCATAAGAAAAAATGAATATTAAGAAAAATCTCATAAAGGGAAGTCTTCTAATAGGCTTCCTTTTAATATTAATAGTTTTAATATTTATAAAGAATAATAAAACTAATAAAATGCTCACATTTAATAAAAACACTATCTTTACATATGTTACAAGTGATGAAATACTTGATGTTGTAACAAAAGAATCAGGGGTAGTTTTGATTATAAATGATAGAAGTGAAATAGAGTCTTTAGTAACTTTACTGAAAAAACTTGATTATACTTGGGATATATTTGTATATAACATTAGAAATGAAGAAGAAATATTAGAATACACTGATAATGAAATCAAAGTGGTACAAGAGCCATCTAAAACATATAATGAATTATTAAAAACATTAGGTTTTTATACAGAAGATTATGTTTTATACAATGAAGATGGTGATATAATAAATACTGGGAAGAAAAGAATAATAAGCCCTTTAGCTTTATTTATAAAAAAGGGGAAAATATTATATAGTTATTCTATGATAGAAGAAGTTACTAATGAAGAATTAATAAAGTCATATAATTTAGGTTATGATATATTAAATGATATAATTCAGTAAATGAGTTATATCTTTTTTAATAAAAAATATAAAAAAATCGTTTTATTTTTATTGACATACACAAACATTAGTGTTATAGTTAAATTGTTAAAAAGGTTTAATAAAAATAGAATAACTAAAATAAGTGTAGTAAATTGGATTTTAAAAGAATAAAGTAAAACTGTCAGAAAAATATTCAATGACAGTTTTCAAAATCTTTAATAAGATTATCAATATCAGAAATTGGTATACGAGTAGTATTATTTTCTCTTAACTTTTTGCAGGAATTAATAGCTTCTTTAGGTGTAATTATATTATTGTCTTTCATTAATTTAATTATTTTTAAAGTTCTAATTACTTCAACTTTATTTGCTTCACTATAATCTTTAAGGCGTTTATCTCCAGTAGCTAAAATTGCCTTGTTGTCTCTTGCTATTACAAAACTAATAATATCATATAAAGATAAACCGTGAGTTTCTTCTAATATTTTAAAAGTTTCTTGTATTTCTTCAGAAGTTGCATTAATAGTTTTTAGTTCTTTAATTATTTTAACATTTCCAGTATCAGGATTTATTTCATCTTTTTTAACTATATCACTTATGTAAACGTTGTCTAATTTTACAAACTTATCTAAAACATTGGCATTGCTTAAATCTGTTATTATATTAGTATCCGTAATTATTATCTTCTCTGTTATATTCATTTATAGTTAACCCTAATAATTCGCAAGCCTTGTTTAAAGATATGATGTTATCTACTTCTAGTTTATGGACAAGTTTTTTAAATTGATACGATTTTTCTGCTTCAATTGGATTTGGTTCGTGTTTCTTATAACCTTTTTTACTAAATGAAATGTTAATATTTTTATACAAATATTCTGAAATTATACCTAGTTCTTTTAATCTATATAAAATTGCAGCCATACTAACTTTGTATTCATTTTTAAATGCTTTTAACTCGTAAAAACTTATATTATTTCTTGATATACCAAATTCTTTAATAACTGCTTCTTTTGGCATTAATAAACTACTAGCAAATTTATTACACATTTTTTCTTCATCTAAATTCCCATTTTTAATATTAAGAACTAAATGCCCAAGTTCGTGAGCAATAGTGAATCTTTGCCTTTCTCCATCGATATTATTTAACAAAACTATTATTGGAATATCTTTAACAATTTCACTAAATCCATCAAAATCAGAAAATTTTCCATTTGTATTTTCTATCTCTATAATAAGTATTCCTATATTTTCTAATACATTTATTAATTCTGGAATAGGTTGATTAATAGATAACTTATAATCCTTCCTAAATTCTAAAGCAGCATTAGAAGCATCATTTTCATTATTACATAAATATTTCTTTAGTTTATTTTTGCTAGTTTGAACTTCATTTAATTCTACAACTTCTATATAATCAGAAACTTTATTTTGTATAATTTCTTTTAATAATTCAAAGTTTTCTCCTTTAAGTTTTGCCCTTTTTCTGAAAGAATTAAACTTCATTTCTACTAATTTATGACTTTTCAATAAATCAAGAACTTTAACATTATAAGCATCTGCAAAATCGATTAATTTTTGAGAGTTAGGTATTATTTCTCCTTTTTCATATTTTGAAACTGCTGGAGCAGACATATTTAATAATAGACCTGCTTCTTTTAATGATAAGTTTTTTAATAATCTTATTCTTTTTAAATTATTTCCTATTTCGTTCATTATATCAGCTCCCTTCTAGTTAATATTATATCATTTAAAAGTAGAAATGTAAACTAAATATTTTTTCTTTTATATTAAATTTTATTGTAAAAATAGCTAAAAATTCTTTGATTTTCTCCACAAAATACCATATAATGGTAAATAGTGGTGAAAATATGATAATTCCTAGTAGTATTTTAAAGAGTAAATTAACAAAATATAAAAATAAAAATAATAAAATAAATAGACTTATTAAAGAAGGAAAAATATATAGAATTAAAAATGGCTTATTTGAAACTGATAAAAACACACCTGCTTATTTACTTGCTAGTAGTATATATGGTCCATCATATATTTCCTTTGAATATGCTTTATCTTGTTATGGTTTTATTCCTGAAAGAGTAACTACTGTAACTTGTGCAAGTTTTGATAAGAAAAAGAAAAAAATGTATGATACATATTTTGGTGTATTTACATATAGAGATATTCCTAAAAAGGCATATCCATATGAAGTATTACTTCAAAAAGAAGGAAATTATTCATATCAAATAGCAACTAAAGAAAAAGCTTTATGTGATAAATTATATACATTAGATCCAATACATAATTATGCTGATTTAGAAAATATGCTATTTAATGATTTAAGAATAGATGAAGAAGCATTTGATACTTTAGATATAAATAAAATAAAAGAATTAAGTGAGTTATATAATAGTACTAATATTAAACTATTATATAGATATATAAAGAAAAAACATAAATAATAAAAAGATTTATATGATTATATTTTCTTTTTATCAAAAATGTACAAGATTTAAGTATGTGGAATAGTGAGTTCTTTATAGAAATTACTTCTAAATTAAAGTGAAATATAATAAACTAGAAAAATATAATAAGTAACTATTATTGTAAAATAAAAATATATGTGATAAAATTAAATCGTGAATTTAAAGAGAGAGTGGTATAACTTGTTTAAAATATAAATACTCTTTTTAGGGTGTTTTTAATTTGGAGGGGCTATGTTAGTAAAAGAAATAGATAAAGAAATAAATAAATTAGTTGTAGAAAAGAAATTGCTAAATGAATCTAAAAAACGAACGACTGATATAAATGAAATACAAGGAATAAATAAAAGATTAATAATGCTTAATGCTGAAATAAGAAAATTAAAAGAAAAATATAATGAGAAAGAGGAAGATAAAAATGATTAATTTTAAAACAGACGAAAGATTAAATACACTAAATCATAGTTGCGCTCATTTACTAGCCCAAGCGGTTAAACATTTATACCCAAATGCTTTATTTTGGGTAGGACCTGTAGTAGAAGAAGGTTTTTACTATGATATTGACTTAAATGGAGAAGTAATACACGAGAGTGATTTAGAAAAAATCGAAAAAGAAATGAAGAAAATAAGTAAAGATGGTAAAAGAATAGTAAGGCACGAACTTACAAAAGAAGAAGCACTTGATATGTTTAAGAGTGACCCATATAAACTTGACTTAATAAATAGGATGGATGAAGAAAATACAGTGATTTCATGCTATACTCAAGGAGACTTTACTGATCTTTGCCGTGGACCTCACGTAGAAAGCGTAAAAGAAATAAAATACTTTAAACTAACTAAATTTTCAGGTGCATACTGGAAAGGCGACAAAAATAATAAAATGCTTCAAAGAATATATGGGGTATGTTTTCCTACAGAGGAAGAATTAGATGAATATATGAAAATGCAAGAAGAAGCTAAAAAAAGAGATCATAAAAAACTAGGAAAAGAACTAGACTTATTTATGATAAGTGAGTATGGACCAGGTTTTCCTTTTTGGCTTCCTAAAGGTATGATTTTAAGAAATGAACTCGAGAATTTTTGGTATAAAGAACATACAAAAGAAGGCTATGTATTTGTAAAAACACCAACAATGCTTAATAAAGACTTATGGCTTTTAAGTGGACATTGGAATAACTATAAAGATAATATGTACACTTCAGTAATAGATGAAACTGAATTTGCCATAAAACCAATGAATTGCCCAGGAGGTATGCTAGTTTATAAAAATAGTTTACACTCATATAAAGACTTACCAATAAGATGTGGAGAACTCGGTTTAGTTCATCGTCACGAGGCAAGTGGTGCTTTAAATGGACTATTTAGAGTACGTTGTTTTACACAAGATGACGCTCATATATTTATGAGAGAAGATCAAATGGAAGAAGAAATAATAAAATTAATTAATTTTATAGATAGAATATATAAAATATTTAATTTACCTTATACTATAGAACTTTCAACTAGACCATTAGAAAAATATATAGGAGAAATAGAAACTTGGAATAAAGCGGAAAAAATACTAGAAGATGCTTGTATAAATTCAGGACATACTTGTAAAATTAATCCAGGAGACGGAGCTTTTTATGGGCCAAAACTTGATTTTCACGTTACAGATTCACTTGGACGTGAATGGCAATGTGGGACTATACAACTTGATATGAATTTACCTGAAAGATTTGATTTAACTTATATAGATAGTGATGGAAGTAAAAAAAGACCAATAATGCTTCATAGAGTAATATTTGGAAGTGTTGAAAGATTTATTGGTATATTAATAGAACATTATGCAGGTGCTTTTCCTTTATGGCTTAGCCCTACACAAATAAATATCGTGCCTGTAAATAATTTATATCATTTAGAATATTCTAAAGAAATAATGGAAAAATTAAAAGAAAATAATATAAGAGTAGAATTAGATGATAGAGAAGAAAAACTAGGTTACAAACTACGTGAAAGTGTTATTAAAAAAATACCATATACTTTAATAATTGGACAAAAAGAAACTGATGAAAATAAAATAAGTTATAGAAAATATGGAACAGAAGAAACTGTAACTGTAACACTAGAAGAATTTATAAATAAATTAAAGTTAGAAATAGAGAATAAGAGTAATTAACTTTTATTCTTTTTTTGCAGGAAAAATTTTATCTAAAACATCATTTGGATATAATCTATCACAAATTTCTCCAATAAATGTGTAAGGTGGTTCTCCTTTATCTCTTAAATTTCTTCTAATGCTTGCTGTAAAAGATAAAAGAGTATCAAATGAAATAAATAATAACAAAGAATAATATACTACATAACTAAAAGTGTTTTTTGGTATAACTCTAAATAATTTACAAAATAATGGGTAAATTAATTTAATAAATATTAAAGACATAAGTCCCCATACTATCATAACAGGGACACTAGTTCTTCCATCAAAATTTAAAAAATGGTTAGAATAATCCCAAGAAACAGTGCCAAATATCTTTTCCTCTAAAAGGCTAAACAAAAATTCAAATGCACCACCTACAACACATCCAATTATAAAAATTTGATACCACTTTAACTTTCTTTCTTGAAAGCACAAAGTCATAATAACTGCGCCTATCCCATATACTGGTGTAATAGGTGTTAAAATAAGTCCTTGTCTCGTTTCTATAAGAATCCTATTATTTGTAATAAGTTCTTTAATAAAATTTAAAACTATTTCATATATATTTCCAAATAAAGAAATAACTAAAAATACAATAAATAATTTCTTAAATGAAATATATCTTTTCTTAACTAATGTTTTCATATAAAAATTATATAATAAGTTATACATTAATTCATTAAAATAAATAATACAAATTACGACAAAAAACTATAAAAACATATTTATAAATTTCTTTGCATCT
>CANRKW010000062.1 GCA_947631345.1 uncultured Bacilli bacterium
GAGTTTTTTTCTAGTGCTATGAATTATATGAATGAAAACTTATATAATGGTTCGCTTACAACAGGAATTATAAATGCTTTAAATGATTCAGCCGGTGACCCAGTATCATGTGGACACAGATATAACTTATTAGACCCATGGTACACTGAATGGGGTCTTGGTAGTGTAGGTGAAGGACTTTCAATAATGAGACAATCTGCACATAAATTTTCAGGCTACCTAGTAGATGACACTGAATTAGTCGCGTGGCCTAGTAATGGAGTATTTACAATGGACCTTGCATATAATGGTATAGGAAACTGGACTGCACAATTTTACAAAAACTATAAATTTACTGATTCTTCTTATGTAACAGTAGAAAACTTAAATACAAATAAAATTTATGAAATAAATAAAGATAATGGATTTTTACAAATACTAGGAGACTCTTTAATATCATTTAGAGATGATAAAATAACATATGAACCAGGAGATGTATTTAAAATAACACTACATAATGTTATAAATGAAAATACTAAAGAAACAACTGATTATATATATAGAAGTGTATTTTATAGTATTGTTAATTTAGAAAATGTAAATATAGAAGATATAAATTTAAATAAGACAGAATTTACTTTAAATGTTAATGAAACTGATAGAATAATAGCAAAAATTACTCCATCAAATACTACAAATAAAATAATGAATTTTACTTCTAGTAATGAAAGTGTTGTAAAAGTAAGACAAGATGGAACAATAACTGCACTAAGTCCAGGTATTTCTTATATAACAATAACTTCTAGTAATATAACAAAAACAGTATTAGTTAAAGTATTAGATGAATCAGGTAATATTCCATATATATTAGGAGATGTAAACTTTGATAATACTTTAAGTATGCAAGATGTATTTTTATCACTTAAAATGTCATTAAAAATAGAAAATGCTACAAATAGACAAATAGAAGTAGGAGATATAAATAAAAATAATAAAATAGATAACTATGATACTTTATGGACATTAAGAAAAGTATTACATATTATATAGATAAAATATACTGAAATTTAAAATTGACTTAAAAAATAATTGATAGTATAATATTTCACAATTAGGCAGTTATATGCTTATAAGGAGGGTTTATGGGTAAGAAAAAAATAATAGTTCTAGCGTTTAGTTTATTAAGTTTTATATCACTAGTAATGTATGCTCACGCACTAAGTGATGTAACTTTAATAATTGAAAGTGATAATGAACAATATGAAAGAGTTAATGGTAGTGTAACACCTAATCAAGTTACATACACTTTAAGTATTGATACAGATAAAGAATATAATTCAATAGAATCATATTTAGAATATGATAGTGAAAAATTAGAATATGTAAGTTGTACAACTAATCAAACACTTAATAATGTATCATTCTTTATGGATTGTGGGCAAACAGAGAGAAGTAATATAGTATCTTTAGGAGGTATAGCCTCTCGTGGTTTTGCTAGTGGTAAAACTGTATTTGGAACAGTAACTTTTAAAATTAAAGATACTGCATCTAATGATATAAAAGTGAATTTCTTTAGTGATAATGAATATACAACTTCTATATCTAATTTAGATACTGATACATATTATGAAAGTAATTTAGGAGAAAAAATAATAAAAGTTAATGTACCAGTTAGTAATGTAGAACTTGTAACTTCTAATTTAGAAATAGATTTAGGAAATTCTAAAACAGAAGAAATAATAATTAATTATAGTCCAGTAGATACTACAGATAGTGTAAATTTATCATATAATATTAGTAATGATGTTATATCTATTAAAAATAGTAAAGTAGAAAATGGACAAATAAAATTAGAAGTAGAAGCACTTAAAACAGGTAATAGTGATGTAACTATAAATGCTTTTGGAAGAGTTTTTACATCTCATATTAATGTTATAAGACATATTAATAATATTTCTTTAAATGAAAGTGAAAAAACATTAGATTTAAATAGTAATGAACAATTTACTTTTATTGCTACAATTAGTCCAATAGACACAACAGATGATACAAATATTACTTGGAAAAGTACTAATGAAGAAGTTGCAAGTGTAGAAAATGGAATAGTAACACCATTATCAATTGGTACAACTACAATAGAAGCATATACTTCTAATAATCTAAAAGCAAGTGCTACAGTAAGAGTTGTGGCTAAAGCAAAAAGTGTTAAAATAAATGAAAGTGATTTTGTTTTAGATATAACTGATAGTGAAGCTAATCCTACTAAACAACTTACAATAACAACTGACCCATTAGTTACAAGTGATGAAGTTATTTGGGAAAGTAGTGATGATGGTGTAGTAAGAGTAGATGAAAATGGACTTGTTACTGCCATAAATGGCGGTAGTTCTACAATTACTGTAAAAGTAGGAGAAGTAAGTGCAAAAGTAAATGTACAAGTAAATGTAAAAGTTAGCAAAATAGAAATAGAAAATATAGATGAAAATACTATAACTTTATATGAAGACCAAAAAATGGATTTAATAGCAAAAATTTCACCAGAAAATGCTACTAATAAAGATATAGTTTGGAAAATACTTGATGATAATATTGCTACAATAGACCAAAACGGAACACTTATTGGTGTTAAAAAGGGAGAAACTAAACTAACATTAACAGTAGACGGGGTAGTTTTAACTGTAAATGTAAAAGTATTAGCAAAAATTGAAGGTTTTAGTGTAGACGTATTAAATAAAACATTAGATGCGAATATAAATGAAACTGTAGTTTTAACTACAACTATAACTCCAATAGATGCTGATGAAAATAAGACTATCAAGTGGACTACAAGTGATGAAAGTGTTGCAAAAGTAGAAAGTGTAAGTGATACTTCTAGTTTAGTAACAGCACTATCTCCTGGGGTCGCAGTAATTACTGGTACTTTAGAAAATGGTAAAACTGTACAAACTACAATTACAGTAGTTGCACCTATATTAGATGTAACTTTAGATAAAACAGAAGTTACATTAACTGGAATAGATTCAAGCGTTACACTAAATGCTATTATTAATCCATCAAATACAACTGATGATAAAACTCTTACTTGGACTAGTTTAAATGAAAGTGTAGTAAAAGTAGAAAACGGTGTACTTACTGCAGTTGGTAAAGGTAAAACAGAAGTAACTGTAACTACTACAAATGGAAAAACTGCAACATGTATAGTAACTGTAGTAGTGCCTGCTACAGGTATAAAAATAAATAAAAGTGATTTTGAAATGGAAGTAGGAAGCGCTGATGTTTTAACCACTACTATAACACCAGAAGGGGCAAGTGAAAGTACAGTTATATGGACTAGTAGTAACCCTTCAGTCTTGTTTGTTACTAGTAATGGCGAATTAATAGCAAAAGAAACAGGAACAGCAAAAATAACAGCAAGTATTAATGGAATAAGTGACACAATTACAGTTAAAGTAATTCGCAGTATAAAAAGTTTTACACTTTTAACAGAAGAAAACTTAACATTACTAAAACATACTACAAGTAAAATACTAACTCAAATTAATCCAAGTAATACTACAGAAGACACAACAATAACTTGGAAAAGTAGTAATCCATTTATAGCTTTAGTTGATTCTAATGGAATAATAACTGCAAAAAATAAAGGTACAGCTAAAATAACAGGAACACTTAAAAATGGAAAAAGTGTAACAGTTAATGTAACAGTAACAATAATACCTATAACAAAGTTAGAAGCAAAAGAAGAAAATGTAGAACTACTAATAAATAGTAAAACTATTTTAGACTTATTATATACTCCAGTAGATACTACAGAAAAAGATAATATAAAATGGGTTAGTTTAGATGAAAATATCGTTTCAGTAGATGAAAACGGAATAATTACAGGTAACAATATTGGTTCTACCCAAGTAATTGCATCTATTGATGGAATAAGTGCTACATTTAATGTAACAGTTAAAGGTATTCCTTTAAAAGGATTAAAAGTAACTAATAAAAATGTAGTAGATGTAGGTGATACTTTTAAATTAAATGTTGTAAAAGATCCAACAGATTCAACAAGTGAATTATCTCTTAGTTTTGAATCAAGTGATGAAAGTATTGCTTTAGTAGATGAAAATGGAGTAGTAAAAGCCCTTTCTAAAGGAGAAGTTACAATAACTATAACAAATATAGATGGTATAAAAGTAGAATTTTTATTAAAAGTAAACGAAATAAAAGCACCTTATACTAGTGATAAAATAATATATAGTATAATATCTTTAATAAGCAGTATAGTATTAATTATAGTTCTATTTATATATAAAAAATTTAAGAAAAATAATTAGGAGATAAAAGTGATAAAAAAACTATTTATATTATTATTTTCTATAATGGCTTTTATGAGAGTTTTAAATTCAGAAGAAATACCTAAAATATATATAGATAATATAACTGCTACATCAAATGAAGAAATTCTAGTTAATGTAAATTTAATAAATAATAAAGGATTATCTTATATTTCATTTATAGTTAATTATCCATTAGAATCTTTAGAATATATAAGTAGTGAAGTAAATATTGATGGAGATTTAAAAGGCTCAGAAATAAATTTAGATAATCATTTAGCATTCTATTCTTTATCTATAAATAATCTTATTAATAATAATGGTACAATACTTAAAATTAAATTTAAAGTAAAAGATAATATAAAAGAAGATATAGTAATACTTATAGAAGAAGTAAGTGCTGGAATAGAAGAAAATGAAGAACAAGTAAATACAGAAAATGGTTTAATACATATAATAGATAGTGAAAATGTAAAAAAAGATGAAAATATAAGTCTAATAGATGAAATAAAAAACAAAGATTTAGAAAACATAACTTGGGAAAGTTCAGATGAAAGTGTAGCAGTTGTAGATAAAAATGGTAATGTAACATTTTTAAAAGATGGTATAGTTACAATAAAGGCTAAAAATAATAATGAAATATTACTAGAAAAGAAATATAAAATTGAAAGTACTAATAATAATATAATATTCTTAATTATAGTAATAGCATTAATAATAATAGTAACGAGCATAATAAAAGTAAGGAAAAATAAATAACCTTACTTTTTTTCTCTTTTAATTAATTTAGCATGGACTACCATTTTTTCATCATATGCGTCAAAACAAGAAGATAAAGTGAGTATCTCATCATTAACACTAACACTAGTATTAAAATCAGTAAAACTTCTATTACTAATCATATTTAAAAAATCTGAGTATTCTTCATCAGAATAAAAGTTAACTTTTAAATAATCAGTAGTAGTGGGTAAATGATATACACTAAATATTTGCCATAAACTATTTTCAGTTAGTGTACTAGTTCTAATAACATAATTACTACTATCACTTAACCAAGAGGACTTAAAAACATTTCTAAGGGTTGCAAACAGACTCATATCTATTCTTGAATGAGCATAAATTATAGTATTTTTATTATTAGATAAATCATTTCTATAATCCATAAAAACCCATCCTGCTTCATTATATGTTTTATCAAATGAATGATTTAAATAAAATTCATTATCATTAGTTTTAACAAAAGGATAATTTATATTAGTTCCTTTTACTTCTATCCATCCTATAACATCATTATTCATCTCTTTTAATTTAGTAAAATCTACATCAATTAAATTATATTTAATAAAACTAAAATAAAGTGAATCTTCTTTTGTATCTTCATTAGGTGGAATAACTATAGTATCTTCATCATCAGTCTTTTCTGTTAAATTAGTATTTTCATCTATTTTTTCTTTTATAGTTTTAGTTTTAATATTACTTATATTCCATTTATAAATATTAAATAAAGATATAATAATAATTATAAATAAAATAAAAACTAAAATATAAAATATAATATTCTTTTTCTTCATAAGAAGTATTTTACTATAAATTTAGTGAAAAGTTAAGTGTAAAATGAAACTTATAAAAATGTAAAAAAATATAAAAACTCATAGTAAGTGATAAAAAGATGTTGACTTGATATAAAAATAAGTATAAAATGAAAATATAAGAAAAATAAAAGGAGAAAGATAAATATGAAGTTAACTAGAGAATTTGTACAATATATTGCACCGGGGGGGGTAATTTAGAGGCTAATAAAACTTCATATTTTTTGCTATGCACATAATTTTTTATGTGTGATTTTTTGTTGTAAGAAAGTAGGTAAAGAATATGAAGAAGAAAATGTTTGTTATAACTTGTTTATTATTAAGTTTAGTAACTGGTTTAAGTTATGCATCTT
>CANRKW010000063.1 GCA_947631345.1 uncultured Bacilli bacterium
TTTCCATTTATTTGTTCACTTCCTCCTGTACCACTTACTTCTATTCCATATACTAACTTACTTATCATCATTTCAGTAGCTTTATAGTTTTCACTTGTAACAACAAAAGATGCATAACTTAAACCAGTTACTAAACTTAATAATAAACAAGTTATAACAAACATTTTCTTCTTCATATAACTCTCCTTATAGGTATCTCTTAACTACCTTTTAAACTTATTATAAGTTAAAAAATGGTTGTTGTCAACTACCATATAAGACACAAAAAGATAATATGTAGTAACCTTAAATAGAGGTGAAAAAATGAGACTTATAGCAAATGAATATAGTCCAAAAGATATTTTTAGAATTACAAGAGAGTGGACTAATTTAACTCAAGAAGAAATTGGTAAATTATTAGGTAAAAAAGGTAGATCGTGGGCTAAATTTATTGAAAATGGTAAGAATAGATTTTACTTTGAAGATTTTTTGGAAATTTTAAAAAAGAATAATATTAAAATGATTTTGGAAAAAGATAAATAAGGGCTGTCTCAAAATTAAGAGACAACCCTTTTATTGATGGCAAAAGTAACAACTTAATTTTTATTACTTTTTCTTCTTCTTTTTAACTTCAACCCATTTTACAGGAATTACATCTTTAAGTGCTTCTTCTGTTGAGATTATATTTTGTGGTTTACTAAAAAAGCCTTTAGGAATAATTGTTTTTATTTTATTCTTCATATAACCACTTCTTTCATTTACTATTATATTTAATAAATAAATGATTTTCAATAATATTTTAATGTTTAGGTTTTGAAAACAAACCAACTAGAAAAGCCATTATTATTGTTACTGTTAATCCTCCTGAAGATTTTGATAATATGTTATTTAATAAACCAGTTATACCATCTTTTTGAAATCCTTCAATTGCTCCTTTATAAAGTAAATGTCCAAAATTTGTTATTGGTACACTTGCTCCTGCTCCAGCCCAAGAAAGTAATACATCATATATACCTAAAAAAGATAAAACTGCACCTAAAACTACTAAAATAGAATTTACGTGTCCTGGTGTTAATTTAGTATTTTCTAATATAATTTGCCCTAAGGCGCAGATTAAACCACAAGTTATAAAAGCAGTTAAATATATCATAATATCACATCCAAACTTACTATATGCGCAACAGAAGGAATACTTTCATTTACATTTACACTCACTTTAGAGTGAAGTGATCCAGTTGCAACTAATAGTATTTTTTTATATTTTTGTTTTAATACTTTTGTAAATAATGCTAGTGGTAAACACGCGGGTCCGCTTCCACCAGCAATTTTATCCCCTGCTTCTTGATTAAATAACATACTTCCAGCATCTTTTACTTTCTTTAATTCTATTTTGTACTCTTTCTTTAAGTATTCTTTTAATATATCTATTCCATATACACCTAAATCTCCAGTTAAAACTAAATCATAGTAATCTATTTCTCTTTTTGTTTCTTTTAAATGTTCATATATACTTTTCCCTGCTGACAAAGCCATAACAGCTCCCATATTATTTGAATCACTATACCCTATATCTACTACTTTTCCTAAAGTTACATAATCTATTTTTATATTAGTCTTTTTATTAGTAAGTAAAGCTACTGTACTACCTGTTACTGTAAATGTATTAACTTTCTTTCTTATTGCCCCATATTCTATTGGAAATCTAAATTGTTTTTCGCTTACTAAATTATGTGAACTAGTACTAACCATAACATTATCTATACCTTTATCATTTAAAAGAGCAGATATTATTAAACCTAATCCAAAACTTGCACAGGCACTATAAATACCTATATGAGATATATCAAACTTTCTTGCTGAAAATGTGGAAGCTAATATTTGATTCTGTAAGTCTCCACTTATTAATACTGAAATATCTTTTTCTTTAAGCTTTTCTTTTTTTAGTAATCCTTTTATACTTTCTATTTGATAACTTGCTTCTGCTAATTCTAGACTTTTTTCATTATTATAGTAATCATTTATAAATTTATCAGCATTTATTTTTACATTATATTCATTTCTTCCTAATAATGTATATGAATTTTTAATATATGAATTATTTATTTTTATAGTCACATTATCACCCCTTTTATTAAAGCTAAAAAGAACGATATGACTAATCCATATAATATTACACATCCAGTTAATTTAAATATATTACTTCCTATTCCTTTTATTAATCCTTCACTATGATGATCCATAGCCGCACTAGTCATACTATGACTAAAACCAGTAGTTGGCACGATTAGACCACATTTTGCCCACGAAACAATTTTATCAAATATTCCAAACCCAGTTAAAATACTTGATATAATTACTAAAGTAATCATTAAATACATATAACATTCACTTAAAGGCATATAAAAATTAACTTCTAAAAATCTTACAAATATTTCTCCTATTAATCCAATAAAACCACCTACTATAAAAGAAATAAAAACATTTTTTATCTTTTCTTCTTTTTTACTATACTTTTCTACTATTTGTTTATATTCATTTAATTTCAAAATAACTCACCTGTTATTATTATGGTGAGTTATTTTTATTTTATACAGTCATATTTCTATTCATTTTCTCTAATATCATTTTTTCATACCTTGATACTTGTACTTGATTTATTCCTAACATTTCTGCTGTTTCACTTTGAGTATAATCATTAAAATATCTTAGTAATATAAGTTTTCTTTCTTCTTCTTTAAGTTTTTCTAATTCGCTTTTTATATCTAATAATCTATCAATTTTACTTCTTTCATCTGTTCCAATTGTATCTTCTAATGTATAGTCTTCTTTTAGTACTTCATCTAAGCTAACTGCATATTGACTTTTTTCTATTATAAAGGCAAGTTTCTCTTCTTCTATACCCATAAAATCGCTTATTTCTTTAAGGGACGGTATATAACCATTTCTATTAGTTAGAAAATCTTTACTTTTTTGATAAGAATTGTATAGTTTTATATAGTCATTTCCCACTTTTATAGTTCTATCATTTCTTACATATTCTAGAATTTCTCCATATATATATTTAACACTATAAGTACTTATTTTTGTATTTTTTAAGTGATCATAATTTTTGTATGCTTTGATAAGTCCAATAACACCTGCTTGAAATAAGTCTTCTATATTATAGTATTTACTAAATTTAGATGCTATTTTAAGTATTAAATTTTTATTTTCAAGTATTATACTTTCTAAATCTTTCATATTTTCATCACCCTTAATGCAGTTAGTTCATTATTTGTTTCATAAAATAAACCTTTATATTCTATTTCTTCTATTTTATTTTTTACTTGTTCACTTGTTAAACTACATAATGTCGTTTTGCCATTTTGATTATATACTATATCTCCTAGTTCTGATAATGAGTTTACACCATATGAATCTATGTAATTTACTTTATCTAAATTAAGTACTACATATTTAAGACCATTATCAAGTACTAAAGGTAATACTTCTGTATCAAATTTATCTTTTGTTATTCTATTTAATATTCCATCAAGTCTTATAAACAATATTCCTTTTTTAAATTCCATACATATTTTTAACATATATTCTTCCCTTTCTTAACTAATATATTATATTTTAGAGTTAAATGTTATATTTTCGACAAAACTAGATAATTATTTCATTCGACTTTTTTTTACTTTTTTTGTGATTATAATTAGTAACGATAATAATAAGGCTAATATTATAAATATTATTATATAGGTATATATGAAGTTAAAATCATTTCTTTCTTCACTAGTTTTATAATTAGTGGCTATTATATTATCATTTTCTTCTTTTTCTAATGTCTTAACAACTTCTTGTTCTTCATTTGAATCCAATTCTTTAATTTCTTCTTGTTCTTCTTTTATTTCTTCTTGCACTTCTTCTTTTTGTTCTTCTTTAGGTTCTTCTTTTTCTTCATATACTGTATTTGTCTTTAGAACTAACTCTTTTTCCTCATCTTTTATAAAACCTTCTAATTCTTCATAATAACCCGGTACATAAAGTCTTTCTTCACTATAACACTTATAATATTTATCTTTATATCTGTATGCTAGAGTTTTTAAATTTATTCTTTCATCATAAGGTTTACTTACTTTCAAACTTAAAGTACACTCATCTTCTTCACAAACTGGCATTTCTTCACTAGAACTTTCATATGCATTTGTAAACAACAATTCATGAAGATATGTTCTAAAGTTTACACCTGTAAAATTAGGAAATGTATTTGGATAATGTATCTTTACTACAACTTCTTCTATATTATATGCATTTTCTAATACTATATTTATATCTCCTAAAGTTGAAAGATTAGTCTCATAATCATTATCTTTTAAATTTTCTAACTCTCTTTCTGAGTGTGATGAATTAGATTTTAAAGTAAAAGGTATTTTTTCATTATTTTTATCATATACTTCTATTTCATTAAATGTAACTGGTTTTCTTCCTGGGGCATAGTTATTTACATATTCTATTCTTATTATACTTACATAATTTCTACTTACATTTAATTCATATGGTACCATTTCAATAGTTCTATAACTTTTCTCTTCTGGTTTTTCTAAAGTATAAATGTAATCACTTTCTATATAATCGTTTAAATCAAAATATTCACAAACATCTAACGCATCTTTTTCATAATGTACATTACTTTCTACTTTAGTATACCACCTATATTTTACCACCTCCATTTCATCGGCTTTTAAAACTAAAGGTACAATCCCAAGTATTAAAAGAAATATTAACTTTCGTGCCTTTTTCATGACATCTCCTTTCTAGAAGGTATTTACCCCTTCTAACTTCTTTATAGGACAAAAAAGAGAAAAACGCTTTTATTTTCCTCTTTTACATAATATTTTACGTTAATTAATTGTCTAGTAATTTAGACATCTCTTTATAATTTTTCAGTAATCTTTCATTATTAGGACACAACTTAAGGGCTTCTTTTACATTATATATTGCTTTTTCTATATTATTTATTTTAAAGTAACATAAAGATAATAAATCATTTATAGTTTCATTCCAAGAAAATTCTTCATTTATATAAGTTTCAGTCTTATTTTTTATTGTAAGGGCTTTTTCTAAATATACTATTGAACAAGGATAGTCTTCAGTTAGATAATATAAAAATCCAATTTCGACATAAGGTTCTCGTACATTTGGCGTTTCTTTTAGTGCTTTCTTTAGCCATTTTTCACTTTCAGCATAATCCTTTTTTGCTATGTAACAACGAGAAATATACCTCATAGAAGCACCTCTTTCATCTTTCCAAATAGAAGACTTTAATTCTAGATGTTTTTTTAGAGTTTCTATTGATTTATCCCAGTCTTTTTTATACATATATTCTCTTCCTAAATAATGCATATCTCTGTCATCTTGTGGATTTAATTTTGAAGCTTCTTCTAATAATTTTAAGTAATTACTTCGATTCTTTAATCTATCTGGATAATGATTTATCTCAATTTTATCTGTAGTTACCACATTTTCTGGAGTATCACCTATATATTCAATTACTTCGTGTACTATGTGAGTCCATCTGTATTTATCTCTTTTATGAATTTTACTTATATAATATGAACTTAAAGGATTACCATTTTCATCAAAAGAAAAATTTAGGTTATATCTTACTCTGTCTACATTTTTATCTATTGCTTCTTCTAAATTTTTTCTCCATCCTTTATTAAATACCTCATCTAAATCAGTACAAACACATAAATCTGTATCTTTACTAACTAAATCTAATGAGTCATTTCTAGCTTGATCAAATGTAAAATGATCATAATGTTTTTCTTTAACATTTATATTTAATGATTTTAATATTTCGACACTTTTATCAGTAGAACCAGTATCTAATACATATATTTCATCTGCTTCCCTCATACTTTCATACCATCTTTTTATGTGTTTTTCTTCATTTTTGCATATAGCATATACACTTATTTTCATAGTTTTCTATAAAAGCAAGTAGACAATTTAGTCTACTTACGCTGCGCCTCCAGTTGGACCTTGTGGAATTGTGAAATTTAACACATAATCTGGGTATGTTCCTGTTATTTCTACTTCTGCATCAGTTCCTGGAGCGCCTGTTGCAGTTGTTCCAATTGTGAAGTTTGGCTCTTCAATAGTTGGACCAGTTGGACCAGTTTCACCTGTTGGACCAGTTGGACCAGTTGTACCACATTTGGTCGCCCACAACTGTATCTATTTAAA